>NZ_RBWV01000012.1:0-272011 GCF_003634695.1 Motilibacter peucedani | reverse complement strand
CGATCGGCTAGGGCGATCAACGTCGAGCCAGCCGCACGGCGGTTGGGGAGGGGGGCGCGGGGGGAGGTGCAGGGGCGTCAGGGTCCGCAGCCGTACGCCGGAGGTCTCGTCCCCATGCCCAAGGTCGGATACTTCCTGTCCTGCGAGGAGCTCTCGCCCCAGGAGCTGCTGGACCAGGCCGTGCGCGCCGAGCGGGCGGGCTTCGAGGCGCTGTGGATCTCGGACCACTACCACCCGTGGAACGACGAGCAGGGGCAGAGCGCGTTCGTGTGGTCGATGATCGGCGCGATCTCGCAGGTGACGAGCCTGCCGATCACGACGGCGGTGACGGCGCCCATCATGCGCATCCACCCGGCGATCCTGGCCCAGGCGGCGGCGACCGCGAAGGTCCTGACCAAGGGCCGGTTCACCCTCGGCGTGGGCACGGGCGAGGCGCTCAACGAGCACGTCCTCGGCGACGCGTGGCCCAACACCGAGGTGCGCCTGGAGATGCTCGAGGAGGCCGTCGAGGTCATGCGCAAGCTGTGGGCCGGGGGCTTCGTCACCCACCACGGCACGCACTTCACCGTCGAGCACGCGCAGGTCTACACCCTGCCCGAGGAGCCCGTGCAGGTCTACGTGTCGGCGTTCGGGCCCAAGGCGCTCGAGGTCGCGACGCGCATCGGCGACGGCTTCGTCACCGTGCAGCCCGACGCCGACTCGGTCGCGCAGTTCAAGCGCGACGCACCGGGCAAGGTGACCCAGGGCGGCTACAAGGTCTGCTTCGGCACCGACAAGGACGCCGCGGTGAAGACCGCCCACCGGCTCTGGCCCAACGAGCAGATCCCCGGCGAGGCGGCGCAGGTGCTCTACTCGCCCAAGCAGTTCGAGCAGGTCAGCGAGCTCGTGACCGAGGACATGGTCCGCGAGAACACCGTCTGCGGCAACGACCTCGACGAGCACCTCGAGCAGTTCAGGACCTTCGCCGACGCCGGCTTCGACGAGGTCTACGTCTCCAACATCGGGCCGGAGTGGGAGGGCTTCTTCTCGTTCTACGAGAAGGAGGTCCTGCCGAAGGTGCGCGACGCCGCCGCTACTGGGCGATGATGGTCAGGAAGCTGGCGTACTTCGCCTTGAGCGTCAGGCATGCGCTGCCCGCGGGGAAGTCGCTGTCCGGCGGCACCGAGTTGTAGGTGAACCCCTTGCTGAACAGCGCACCACCGCCCATCGGGTCCCACCCGAAGAACTTGCCGCTCTTGCTGCTGGTCACCACGCAGAACGACTGCGGGTTCAGGACCTCGGTCGCCTTGACGTAGGTCTTCGACGTCGGGCTGGTCTTGAAGGAGTTGTAGGGCGCCGGTGCGGACGCGATCAGCGCTGGGCTCGAGAGGTCGACGTCGGCGTAGACGCCGCCGTTGTCGACGGCCGCCGACAGCGCGAGCTGGCCGGCCTGCCGGGCGTCGTGGCGCGCCTGGGTGTCCCACGCGCTCTTGCGCTGGTTGAGGTAGACCGGGATCGCGATGCCGGCCAGGATGCCGATGATGATCATCACGATCAGCAGCTCGAGCAGGGTGAACCCGCTGTCGTCCCGTCGAACGACCCGTCGCATGCGCATCCCCTGTCCCGAAGCAAGCTCTCAACTCTTCCCCTATCGGCAGGCCACCCGGACGGCTTAGCACCTGGGCGATGAGGGGCATGACACTTGTCACGGCGGGGTCGTGACGGAGGGCAGCGGCGGGCGAGGCCCACCGGCGACACGCTGGTCGGCATGACGGACAGAGCCCCCGCCCTCCGACTGGCGGGCCTGAGCAAGAGCTTCGGCGCCGTACGCGCTGTCGACCGCATCGACCTCGAGGTGAGCGCCGGCGAGGTGGTGGCCTTCCTCGGCCCCAACGGCGCGGGCAAGACCACGACGCTCGACATGGTCCTCGGCCTCGCCGTCCCGGATACCGGGACGGTCGAGGTGCACGGGCGCACCCCGGAGCAGGCGGTGCGCGAGGGCCGGGTCGCCGCGGTCATGCAGAGCGGGGGCCTGCTGCGCGAGCTCACCGTGCGCGAGACCGTCGAGCTCACCGCCTCGTTCTTCGCCGACGCCCGGCCGGTCGACGAGGTCCTCGAGCGCGCCGGCATCGCCAGGATCGCCGGCCGCCGCGTCGGCGTCTGCTCCGGCGGCCAGCAGCAGCGGCTCCGCTTCGCCCTGGCGCTGCTGCCCGACCCGGACGTGCTGCTGCTCGACGAGCCGACCACCGGGATGGACGTCGAGGGCCGACGGGCGTTCTGGGCCGCCATCCGCGACGACGCGGCCCGCGGGCGCACGGTGCTGTTCGCCACCCACTTCCTGGAGGAGGCCGACGCCTACGCCGACCGGGTCGTGCTCGTGTCTGGCGGTCGCGTCGTGGCCGACGGCACCGCCGCCCAGGTCCGCGCCCAGGCCGCAGGGCGTACGGTGCGCGCTACCCTGCCCGGCGCCGACCGCCGCGCTCTGGCGCAGGTGCCCGGCGTCGACGCGGTCGAGGTGCGCGGCGACACCGTCCTCCTGCGCACCGCCGACTCCGACGCGGTCGCCCGCCACCTGCTGACCGCCACCGCCGCCTGCGACGTCGAGATCACCTCGCGTGGTCTCGAGGACGCCTTCCTCACGCTGACCGGGAGCACCGCATGACCGCCCTCACCCTCGAGGACCGCGCACCGCGCACCCTCCCCCGCCTCGGCGGGCTCAGCCCGACCCTGGTCCGCACCGAGCTGCGCCGCCAGCTGCGCAACCGGCGCGTCGTGGTCTTCACGCTCGTCCTGCCCGTGGTGCTCTTCCTGAGCGTCGGCGCGCCGCAGCACGCCAGCACCGTCGCCGGGGTGCCGGGAGACGCGTACGCGCTGGTCAGCTTCGCGGTCTATGGCGCCATGGTCGCGGCGACCAGCACGGGCGCCGCCGTGAGCGCCGAGCGGGCGCAGGGCTGGACCCGCCAGCTGCGCCTGACCCCGCTGCGGCCCGGCGCCTACGTCGCGGCGAAGGTGCTCAGCGCGCTGGCCCTGTCGTCGGCGTCGGCGGCGCTGACGCTCGCGGCCGGCGCACTGCGTGGGGTGCGCATGGCGGCCCTCGACTGGCTGGCGGTGTGGGCAGGGGCCGAGCTGGGCGCACTGGTCTTCGCCGCGCTCGGCCTCTCGGTCGGCTACCTGCTCACGAGCGACAACGCCATGCAGGTGGTCGGGCCGCTGCTGGCCGTGCTGGCCATGCTCGGCGGGCTGTTCTGGCCGCTGGAGTCGATGTCCCCCAGCATGCGTGAGCTCGCCCGGCTCCTGCCCGTCTACGGCGTCTCGAGCATCGCACGGTCTCCGCTCACCGGGCAGCACGTGGGCATCGGCCTGGTCGCTAACGTGGTGCTGTGGGGATCGGTGTTCGCCTGGCTCGCCGCCCGGCTCTTCCGTCGCGACACCGCGCGGGCATGACCGGCGGCGCGCAGTCGATGGGGGTGCTGGAGCCGCCGCCGCGTCTGCGCTGGGTCTTCGCCGCCGTGTGGCTGGTCTACCTGCAGCAGGCGTTCGCCGCCTCGTGGCACTCGCCCTCGGTCGTCGCCAGGTGGGTCTCGCTGACCGCCTTGACGGTCTTCGCGGTCACCTACCTGCTGGTCTTCCGATGGGGCCGCACCGCGATCCGTAGCGGCGTCGAGGTGACGCCGCGCGGGTGGTACGCAGTGGCTGGCATGACGGGGCTCGCTCTCCTCACGCTCCCCGGTGCCGGCGAGGACGGCCTGGCGACCACCGTCTACCTCGCCGCCTCGGTGATGCTGCTGCTGCCGCGGGTGCACCGCCTGGTGGCGCTGGCGCTGCTGCTCGCGAGCGCCTGGCTGGCGCAGGTGCTGGTGCCGGGGTGGTCCACCGACGGGGGCGTGCTGCTCGGCACAGTGCTCGCCGCGGTGGCCACCGGCGGTGTCCTCAAGGTGGTCGAGCGCAACCGGCAGCTCGCCCACGCCCACGAGGAGATCGCCCGCCTGGCCGTCGCGGAGGAGCGCAGCCGCATGGCCCGCGACCTGCACGACATCCTCGGGCACTCGCTCACGGTCATCACGGTGAAGGCCGAGCTCGCCGGCCGCCTGCTCGAGGCCGACCCGACCAGGGTCGCCGCGGAGGTGCACGACATCGAGCGGCTCTCGCGCGAGGCGCTCACCGACGTCCGGGCGACCATCTCGGGCCAGCGCACCGTCACGCTCACCGGCGAGATCGCGGGCGCCCGGGCCGCCCTGGCCGGCGCCGGCATCGAGGCCGACCTGCCGACAGCGGTCGACGAGGTCCCCGGCAGCCGGCGCGAGCTCTTCGGCTGGGCCGTGCGCGAGGGCGTGACCAACGTCGTGCGGCACAGCGGTGCACGGCACTGCCGGGTGCGGGTGCGCGCCGACGGGGTCGAGATCGTCGACGACGGACGGGGACCCTGCCCAGGGGGCGGCGCAGGCAGCGGGCTCGCCGGGCTCCGCGAGCGGGTGCGCCAGGCCGGCGGCGAGGTGGCCGTCGGGCGCGCGAGCGAGAGCGGCGGGTTCGCCCTGCGGGTCGAGCTGCCGGCGGCGCGCGCGTGAGCTCGATCCGCCTGCTGCTCGCCGACGACCAGGCGCTGGTCCGGGGTGCGCTGGCCGCTCTGCTCGCCCTGGAGCCCGACCTCGAGGTCGTCGCCGAGGTCGGCAGCGGCGACGCCGTGGTCGCTGCCGCCCTCGAGTCGCGTCCCGACGTGGCCCTGCTCGACATCGAGATGCCCGGGCTCGACGGCATCGCCGCCACGGCCGCCCTGCGTGCGGCGCTGCCGTCGTGCCGCGTGCTGGTCGTGACGACGTTCGGACGCCCCGGCTACCTGCGCCGGGCGATGGAGGCCGGTGCGAGCGGGTTCGTCGTCAAGGACACCCCCGCGGCACAGCTCGCCGACGCCGTACGCCGCATCCGTGCCGGTCTCCGCGTCGTCGACCCCGCGCTGGCCGCGGAGTCGCTCGCCAGCGGCAGCAGCCCGCTGACGCAGCGCGAGAGCGACGTCCTCGGTGCCGCGCGCGAGGGCGGTACGGTGGCCGACCTCTCCCGCGCGCTGCACCTCTCGGAGGGCACGGTGCGCAACCACCTGTCCTCGGCGATGGGCAAGACCGGCGCCCGCACGCGCGCCGAAGCGGTGCGCATCGCGCTCGAGAACGGCTGGCTGCTCGGCAGCTAGAGCACCCACACGTGCAGCAGCGCACCGTCCGGACCGGCGGTGAACGAGCCACTGCGTACCTCTCGGCAGCGCACCGCATCACCGGCGTCGAGCCGCGCGCCGGACGGCAGCTCGCCCGAGCCGTCTACGACGAACACGTGCACGAAAGCGTTGCTCGGCAACGGAAACTCCTCGCGGTCAGCGAGCGGCACGAGGAGCGGCTCGACCCGACCGGTGCCAGGCACGAGCCAGGACTGCAGGAAGCGCAGCGGTTCGAGTGCCGAGGCGTTGATCTCGGAGTGCACCACCCCGCCAGCAGCGTCGAGCCAGGCCGTCTCGCCGGCCCGCAGGACGCTCGGGTGCGGACCACCGTGTGCCAGTTGGCCGGACACGACGTAGGTCGCGATCTCGATGGCCGCGTGCCGGTGCTCGGGGAAGCCGGCCCCGGGGGCGATCCGCTCGTCGTTGAAGGCGAGCAGCGGCCCGAACGAGATGTTGGCCGGGTCGTAGTGCGGGCCGTAGGAGAACGAGTGACGCGACTCGATGCCCGGCTGCCGCGTCACGAAGCGGTCGGCCGAGCGGTGCACGACCGGCTCAGCCGGAGGCACCGGGCTCGATCAGCTCGAGCAGGGCCAGTGCGTAGGCCTCGTCGGCCGCCTCGCCCGAGACGGTGGCGCCGCTGCGCAGCACCACGCGGAAGGCATCGCCGTCGCGCTCGAGGCGCACGAACTCGGCGCCGAGCCGCTCGCGCAGCTGCTCCTCGTCGGGCAGCCACAGCGCGTCGTCCTTGCTCACGCTGTCGAGCGCCCACTCGGTGGTGCCGTTGAACCCGATGACCGGACCCTCGTTGAAGTGGTGCACGTCGGCGACCATGTTGGCCAGCACGAAGACGTCGTCGATCATCTCGGGGCCTTGCAGCACGAAGCGGTCACCGCTCCGGGGCTCCCACCGGAGTCCCGCGTCGCGCAGGCGCAGCGCCAGCTCGAAGCTCACCATGCTGCGAGCCTACTTCCCCCGAAAGAGGATCCACAGATCTGGCGAAAGCCCTTCCCAGACCCGTGGCGCCGTGCGACCGTACTGCTCCCGTCCGGGAAGACGACCAGGGGGATCCCGTGCACCGCAGTCTGCTTCGACGCGCCTTCGCGGGCCCGCTGCTCACCGGCGCGCTGGTCGCCGCCGGCCTGACCGTGGCGGCGCCCGCCGCACAGGCCGCCGTCGGAGCGGTCGTCGACCTGCCCGGCTGCACCGACACGGTGATCCCGCGCAACGACGACGGCTCCTCGGCGCTCGTGGACCTGCCTTTCACCCTGAACTTCTACGGCCAGGGCTACTCGAAGGTCTTCGTCAACAACAACGGCAACATCACCTTCGACGAGCCGATGAGCACCTACACCCCGTTCGGACTGGTGGCGACCTACCGGCCGATCATCGCGCCGTTCTTCGCCGACGTGGACACCCGTGGCGGCGAGGGGCAGACGTCCTACGGGGTCACGACCTACGAGGGGCACCGGGCCTTCTGCGTCTCGTGGCCGCGGGTCGGCTACTTCCCCAACGCCATCGACAAGCTCAACACGTTCCAGCTGCTCCTGGTCGAGCGGGCCGACCGCGGCAACGGCGACTTCGACATCGTCTTCGACTACGACTCCATCCAGTGGGAGACCGGCGACGCGTCCGGTGGCTCCGGCGGGCTGGGCGGGAGCTCCGCCTACGCGGGCTTCTCGAGCGGCTCGGGGAGCGCCGAGACGTCCTACGAGCTGCCCGGTTCGGGCACCAACGGCGCCCTGCTCGACTCGAACCCGACCACGGGACTCGCGAACGGCGACCGTGGCAGCGCCGTGCTCGGCCGCTACGTCTTCTCGATCCGCAACGGCTCACCCAACTACATCGAGCGCCGCCCCGACGAGCTCTACGGCGCGCGCCCGGGCTCGTTCTACGTCAGCGACCCCGTCAACACCGCCACGGGCAACCTGACCGACTCCGCCACGGACCTGGACGCAGGGTCGGGGCTGTTCGGCATGAGCTGGCAGCGCACCTACAACTCCCGCGACACCCGCTCCGGCTCCCTCGGTCGCGGTTGGTCGAGCCTCGAGGGCGTACGCGTCGACGAGCGTGACGCGGGGACCGTCGAGCTGACCGACGCCGACGGGCGCACCGTCCCCTTCACCCCGCAGGCAGGGGGCGGCTGGGCGCACCCGGAGGACTTCGCGGGGACGCTGACGCACGAGCTCGACGGCACCTACGCGGTGCTCTTCGCGGACGGGCGCACCTGGCGGTTCGCGGCCTCCGGCGACCTGGCGGCGATGTCCGACTGGACCGGCGAGAGCGTGACGCTGCGCCGGGACACGGACGGGCGCATCGCCTCCCTCGACAGCAGCACCGGTGCGACGCTGGCGCTGGCGCACGACGCGGCCGGGCACCTCGTGTCGGTCACCGCCGGCGACGGCCGTTCGGTCGCCTACGGCTACACCGGTGACGACCTCACGTCGGTCACCGACCCCGCGGGCGGCATCACCGCCTACGCCTACGACGCCGCCGGCCACCTGCTCGGCGAGACCGGGCCCGACGGCCGTTCGGTGATGACCAGCACCTACGACACCTCCGGCCGGGTGCTGAGCCAGACCACGCCGACCAACGCCGTCTCCTTCGCCTACGACGACATCGACGGCGTGACCCGGGTGACCGACACGGCCACCGGTGAGACCACGACGATCGCCCACGACACCTCCGGCCACCCGACCAGCGTCACGGACGCCGCGGGTGGCGTCGCGAGCCGCACCTACGACTCGACCGGCAACCTCGTCGGCGTGCAGGACCGGGTCGGCTCCACGGAAGCGGCCACCTACGACGACGCGGGCCACCTGCTGAGCTCGACCGACGAGGTCGGCGGCGTCACGCGGTGGGCCTACGACTCGCTGGGGCGCGTGACGTCCTACACCCTGCCCACCGGCGCGGTGACGACCTACGCCTACGACGGCGACGAGCGGGTCGCCTCGCGCACCACCGCGCCCGACGGCGGTGTGACCACGGCCGACGTCCGTGACGGGCTGGTGCGCAGCGTCACCGACCCCGACGGCGTGACCGAGACGTTCACCTACGACGCCCGCCGCCAGGTCGTCGCGCACACCGACGGCGCCGGCGGACGCACCACCTACACCCGCGACGCCGCGGGCCGGGTCGTGTCCCAGACCTCGCCGGCGGGTCGCACGACGAGCTTCACCTACGACGCGCTAGGGCGCACCACGTCGGCGGGCGACGGCGTCGGCACCTCGCGCTACACCTTCGACGCCGCCGGCCACGTCCTGACCGTCACCAGCCCGACCGGCGGGAAGACCACCTCGGCCTACGACGACGCGGGCCGCCTGGTCTCCACCACCGACCCCCTGGGCCAGGTGACCACCTCGAGCTACGACGCCGCGGGGCACGTCACCGAGAAGGTCGGTCCCCGTGGTGACACCACGACCTACCACTACGGCGCGCTCGGCCGGCTCGAGACCGCTACCGACGCGACCGGCGGTGTCACCCGCTACACCTATGACGCCCGCGGGCACGTCGCCACCGTCACCGACCCGCTGGGCCGCGTGACCCGGCAGTCCTTCGACGCCAAGGGGCGCCTCGTCTCGCAGACCGACCCGGCCGGAGCTACCAGCCGGTGGGCCTACGACGCTGGCGACCACGTGGTCTCCGCCGTCGCACCCGACGGGGGCACGACGGCGACGACCTACGACGCGGCGGGCCGCGTCCGCACGGTCACCGCGCCGGGCGGCGGGGTCACCACCACCACCTACACGCCGGGCGGGCGGCCCTCCTCGGTCGCCGACGCCACCGGGGTCACCGTCCGCTTCGGCTACGACGCGGCCGGCCGCCAGGTGACCGCGACCGACGCGCTCGGCGGGGTGCAGCGCACCGCCTACGACGGCGACGGCCTCACCGTCGCCTCGACGACCCCCGCGGGCCGCGTGACGCGGTACGCCTACGACGCGGCCGGGCACCTGGTCTCGACCACCCGCCCCGACGGGACCAAGGAGACCCGCCAGCTCGACGCGGGCGGAGCGCTGGTCGCCCTGGTGTCCCCCACCGGCGCCCGCACCACCTACGCCCACGACGCCGCCGGTCAGCTGACCGCGGCGACCGACGCACTGGGCCGCACCACCCGCTACGAGCGCACGGGCGGGCTGCTCACCTCGACGGTCGACCCGACCGGCGCCGCGGAGCGCCGCACCTACGACGACGCCGGCCGCCTGCTGAGCACGACCGACCGCGCCGGCTCGGCGACCACGTACGGCTACGACCTCGCCGGCCAGGTCACCTCGGTGACCGACGCGACCGGCCGCACGGAGCAGCGGGGCTACGACGCCGCAGGGCGGCTCACCACCCGCACCTACGGTGACGGCAGCGCGGTCACCTACGCCTACGACGCAGCCGGGCGGCGCACCTCGATGGCCGACTCGACCGGCACGACGAGCTGGGCCTACGACGCGGACGGCCACGTCGTCACCCAGGTGCTGCCGGGCGGGCGCACGCTGCGCTTCGCCTACGACGCAGCCGGGCGCCAGACGTCGCGCACCTACGCCGACGGCAAGGTCCTGAGCCGCTCCTTCGACGCCGCCGGCCGCCTCGTCGGCGAGAAGCACCCTGTCTGGGGCACGGCGACCTGGACGCTCGACGCGGACGGCCTGGTCGTCAAGGAGAGCCTGCCCGCCGGGCAGTCGCGCTCGTTCACCTACGACGCCGACGGCCAGGTGGCGGGCATGGCGCAGGCAGTGGCCGGTGCCGCCGGCACCACCGCGCTGCGGCGGGACGCGGCCGGCCGCGTGACCAGCTCGGCCACGTCGGTCGGCACGACCCGCTACGGCTACGACGCCGCGGGCCAGCTCACGAGCGCCGCCACCACCGGCCTCGCCCCGTTCCTGCCGACCACCGAGTCGTGGGCCTACGACTCGACCGGCAGCCGGGTGGCCAGCACGTCCGGCAGCGCCAAGACCACCTACACCTACGACTCCGGGCACCGGCTGGCCACCTCGACCGTCGGCGGGGTCACCACGAGGTACGCCTACGACAAGGCCGGGCGCCGGGTCTCGCAGTCCTCAGCCAAGGGCTCGGTCGCCTACGCCTACGACGCGGCCGGCCGGCTCGCCACGACCACCACGGTCCGCGGCGCGCTGACCACGACCGAGCGGCGCGCCTACGACGGTGACGGCACCCTCACCGGCTACGCCGTGACGCGCGGTTCCCAGAAGGTCAGCACCAGCCTCGAGTGGGACCCGACCTCGCTCGTGCCGCAGGTCGCCGACATGACCACGGCGGCACGCACGACGACGTTCGTCCCCGGCCGGGACGGCGCGCTCGGCGCGGTGCGCCCGGGCGGGACGACCGCCGTCTTCGCCAAGGACGCACAGGGATCGGTGACCACGACGCTGGCGACCCTCGACCTGGTCGCCTCGCACGCCTACGACCCCTACGGCGTCAGCGACATCGACCTCTCGCTGTCGGACCTCACGCTGACGCCCACCCTGGGCTACCGCGGCGAGCTGACGCTCGGCGACGACGTGCACCTGCGGGCGCGCACCTACGACCCGGCGAGCGGGCAGCTGCTCACGACCGACCCGCTGGCCCAGCCGGCCGGGACGGCGAGCGCGACGAACGAGTACGCGTACGCCGCCAACGACCCGCTCGACCGCCAGGACCCCCTCGGCCTGAGCCCGGTCAGCGACAGCGACATCAACGGCTTCGGCCTGGATGCCGCGGTGGCCGCGGGCACTCCGCAGAACCCGGACCTCGACGAGTGGAGCGCCCAGCACGCAGCGGTGCAGTTCTACTTCATCCGCGTGGTGCGCCCGGGCGCCCGGATGGAGGTGCCGATCGCAGGCTCCGGCCCCAACGGCGGGACCGGCCGGGCCGACCTGGTCTACGGCAACGAGATCTGGGAGGTGAAGACCGCCAGCCAGTTCGGGCAGCCCGGGCCGCTCGCGCAGCTCGGCCGCTACCTCGCCAACCGGCCCGGGTCCGTGGCCGGCACGATGATGACGTTCCAGGTGCCCTACCCGCCCGGCGAGCTCGCGGTGAACTCCTACGACAACCCCGGCATGCTGTGGTACTACTTCCGCTTCGGCCCGCGGCCGGTCCCGGTCCCTGTGCCGGTCCCCGTCCCTGTGCCGGTCCCGGTCCCTGTGCCTGTCCCTGTGCCTGTCCCTGGCCCGTCCCCGGTGCCGAACCCGGTGCCGGACCCGTCCGACGACGGCTGGCACGCGCCCGGCTGGGTGGCGCCGGTCGCGGTGGCCGGTGGCATCCTGATCATCGGCGGCACGCTGGTGGAGGACGTCTTCACCGGCGGGGCCGGCATCGCGGACGACGTGCCGACGATCGGCGCGGGCTGGGGGCTCATCGCCGGCGCCTTCGGCTTCTGAGCTCGCGCGGGCGGGCACGACAGGAGAGGACTGCAGAGGCATGAGCGAGCAGGGCGAGCCGCTGCTGCGCCTGCTCGCCGCCGTCGCCGCGCAGTCGGTCCCCCTGGGACCGGATGCTGCGGCGGCGGCGCTGGCCGACGCGGTCGAGAGCTGGCTGGTCCCCGTGCTCGGCGTCGAGCTGGAGTGGCGGCTCACCCCACTGCTGCGCAGCGACGACCCTGGCCGCGCGGCACGACCGGCCGCCGCCGACTGGCAGCAGGTGGTCCGTGAGCTCCGCACCGGCTTCGGCGGCGGGCTCGAGTCGCTCGCGCTGCAGGGCGACGTCCCCGGCGCACCGGCGTTCCCGCCTGACCCGCGCAGGTCTCCCGTGCACGCCCGCGCCACGCTGGGCTCCGCCTCTACCGTCGCCGTGTCGGTGCAGCAGTGGGCCCTGCGCGACGGGGCGGCACAGCCTGCCGTGACGCAGCCCGCGGCGCGCTGGCTGCTCGCCACAGCGACCACCGCGCACGCCGACAGCGGCTACGTCGCTCTCGACCGGGCCGACGCGTGGGACCCCGGCAGCTCGTGGGAGCTGGCGACCGCGGTGCCTCCCTCGGCGAGGGACTTCACGTCCTCCGTATGGGGCTACGGCTGGGGCACCCTGCTCTCGGGGCGCCTGGTCGACGCCGTGGGCGGCCTCACGGCCCTGGAGTCGCTCGGCGCGACAGAGGTCTTGCGAGGACCAGGTGGCCTCGCGTGGATACGGCTGTCCGACGATGTCCGCGAGGTGCCGGACGACCGGCTGCGGAGCCTGCGTGAGCGCCTCGCTCCCGTGCTCCCGCGGGGATCCCGCGCGCTGGCCGAGCACCTGGCACCGGCACCGGACCCCTACGCCGCACCCCCGGTCGTCTACCGGCTCTAGCCGCTGCGGGCGCGCTAGGTGCGCGTCCATTCCAGCAGCTGCTCCAGCGGCCAGGTGTTGACGACCCGCTCGGCAGGGACGGCGCAGGCCGCCGCGCGCTCGCACCCGAAGGGCTGCCAGTCGAGCTGGCCGGGCGCGTGCGCGTCGGTGTCGATGCTGAAGACGCAGCCCGCCTCGAGGGCCAGGCGCAGCAGCCGCTTGGGCGGGTCGAGGCGCTCCGGGCGCGAGTTCACCTCCACCGCCACACCGTGCTCGGCGCAGGCGGCGAACACCGCGTCGGCGTTGAACTCCGACTCGGGGCGCGTACGCCCGCCGCGGCCGCCGGAGGTCACGTTGCGCCCGGTGCAGTGGCCGAGCACGTCGGTGTGCGGGTTCTGGATCGCAGCGAGCATCCGCGGCGTCATCTGCGAGGCCGGCGACCGCAGCTTCGAGTGCACGGAGGCGACCACGACGTCGAGCCGCTCGAGCACCTCCTCGGTCTGGTCCAGCGAGCCGTCCTCGTTGATGTCGACCTCGATGCCGGTCAGCACGCGGAAGGGGGCGAGCTCCTCGTTGATCTCGGCCACGAGGTCGAGCTGGCGCATCAGCCGGTCGACGCTGAGCCCGTTGGCGACCGTCAGCCGCGGCGAGTGATCGGTCAGCGCGACGTACTCGTGCCCGAGTGCCCGTGCCGCCAGCGCCATCTCCCGCGGCGGGGAGCCGCCGTCGCTCCAGTCGCTGTGGGTGTGCAGGTCGCCGCGCAGCGCGGCCCGCAGCTCCGCGCCGCCCTCGGCCACCGGCGTACCGGCCGTGTCCTCGAGCCGGCGCAGGTAGACCGGCACCTCTCCCGCCAGCGCCTCCCGCACGACGAGCGCGGTCACCTTGCCGATCCCCTTGATCGACTCGAGGGTCCCGGCGGCCGCCCGCCGCTCCAGGTCGCCCGGCGGGAGCGCGTCGAGCATCGCGGCGGCGGAGCGGAAGGCGCGTACGCGGTAGGTCGGCTCGTGCGCGCGCTCCAGGAGGAACGCGATGCGGCGCAGGGCCTCGATCGGCGGGAGCACGTCGGTCACGCGGGCATCCCTACCCGCTTTGTCGACGGCCCACAACGGGTCCGCTCTAGGCTGCGCCGGTGCTCGCCTCCACCGTCGCCCGCCTCGAGCGCTCGATCGGCGCGCTGAGCACCGCGGCCACGGCCCGCATGGAGCACGAGCTGCCGTGGTACTCCGCCATGCCGGCCGACGACCGGTCGTGGGTCGGGCTGGTCGCGCAGGCGGGCATCGCCGCGCTGGTCGAGTGGGTCCGCGACCCGGCGACGCAGCGCGGGGTGAGCGTCGACGTCTTCGGCACCGCTCCGCGCGAGCTGGCCCGCTCGGTCACGCTGCAGCAGACCGTCGAGCTGGTGCGCCTGACGATCGCCGTGGTCGAGGAGGCCATCCCCAGCCTCGCCGACCCGCCCGAGCAGGCACCCCTGCGCGAGGCGGTGCTGCGCTACAGCCGCGAGGTCGCCTTCGCCGCCGCCCAGGTCTACGCGGAGGCGGCCGAGGCCCGCGGCGCCTGGGACGCGCGCCTGGAAGCCCTGGTCGTCGACGCCCTGCTGCGCGGGGAGGTCGACGAGGCGACCCGCTCGCGGGCCGCCGCGCTCGGCTGGCCGGCCGGCCGGGCGTCGGTCGCCGTGGTCGGCTCGGCGCCCGCGGGCGAGCCGCAGGCCGTCGTCGACGAGATCGCGCGGGCGGCGCGGGCCGCGGGGTCCGAGCTGCTCGCGGGGGTGCAGGGCAGCCGGCTCAGCGTGCTGCTGGCGCTGCCGGACGGTCAGGACGCGCTCGAGCTCGTACGCCGCCTGCTGCCCGCGTTCGCACCCGGTCCGGTCGTGGTCGGGCCGCCCGCCGACGACCTCGCCGGCGCAGCCCGCTCCGCACGGGCGGCCGCGTCCGGAGCACGCGCAGCCGGCGCGTGGCCGGAGTGCCCGCGCCCCGCCACCTCGCAGGAGCTGCTCCCCGAGCGGGCGCTCGACGGCGACGAGGAGGCGCGCGCCGCGCTCGTCGCGCAGGTCGCCGAGCGGCTCGCCGGCGGCGGCGCGGTCCTGCTCGAGACGCTCACGACCTACCTCGAGCAGGCGGGGTCGCTGGAGGGCACGGCGCGGATGCTGTTCGTGCACCCCAACACCGTGCGATACCGGCTGCGGCGGGTGTCGGAGCTGACGGGGTACGCGCCGGCCGAGCCGCGCGACTCCTTCGCGCTGCGCCTGGCGCTGGCCTGGTCGCGGCTGTCCCCGCCGACCCGGCCGCCCGCCCCGCTCAGCCGAGACTGACGCCGCCCTCGGGCGAGACCGGCCACTCCGGGTTGTGCGCGATCTCCCAGCGGTGGCCGTCGGGATCCACGACGATCGAGTCGTAGCCGCCCCAGGAGGTGGCGGCCGGCTCGCGCGCGACGGTGCCGCCGGCCCCCCGAGCGGTGGCGGTCAGCTCGTCGACCTCCGCCTCGCTCCCGAGGCAG
Organism: Motilibacter peucedani; assembly: GCF_003634695.1. Classification (NCBI taxonomy): domain Bacteria; kingdom Bacillati; phylum Actinomycetota; class Actinomycetes; order Motilibacterales; family Motilibacteraceae; genus Motilibacter; species Motilibacter peucedani. The sequence continues at coordinate 257,094 of NZ_RBWV01000012.1, read as the reverse complement.
CAGGCCAGCGTGATGCCGCCCCAGCCGTCGGCGCCGGAGGACGAGCCCTCCGGCAGGGCGGAGTCGGCGGCGAGGCTGCTGCGGTCCCAGATCGCGAGGACGGTGCCGTGGCCGCCGAAGAACACGGGGGCGCCGCCCTCGCCGCCCCTGCCCTGCCAGCCGAGCGCCTCGTAGAACGCGCGCGAGCGCGCGAGGTCCTGCACGCCGAGGGTCACCATGTTGAAGGAGTGCGCCATGCGAGCAGCATGGCGCGCCCCGGACGCGCCTGGAAGTAGCCGCGGCCACGAGCCGGTTTGTAGGAACCCTACGATGGCGACCTCGGCGTTTCGTCCGCGTCGTCACCCGGTGGCGGACTCCCGGCAAGGAAAGGTTGGCAGCGTGCTCGCACTGCTCGCCCCGGGTCAGGGGTCCCAGACGCCCGGCTTCCTGAGCCCCTGGCTCGCCCTGCCCGGCGTGGCCGAGCGCCTCGCCGCGCTCTCGGCCGCCACCGGGCTCGACCTGGCGTCGCTCGGCACCGAGGCCGACGCCGAGACCATCCGCGACACCGCCGCCGCCCAGCCGCTGATCGTCGGCGCCGGTCTGGCCGTGCTGCCGGAGGTCGTGCCGGCCGTCGAGGCCGCCGCCGTCGTGGCCGGCCACAGCGTCGGCGAGGTGACGGCGCTCGCCGCCACCGGCGTCCTGACCACCGACGAGGCCGGCGCGCTGGTCGCCGTGCGCGGCCGCGCCATGGCCGAGGCCGCCGCGCGCACCGCCACCGGCATGTCGGCGGTCGTCGGGGGCGACCGCGACGAGGTGCAGGCAGCGGTGACGGCGGCCGGGCTCGTGGCCGCCAACGAGAACGGCGCCGGCCAGGTCGTCGTCGCGGGCACCACCGAGCAGCTCGCCGCCTTCGCGGCGGCCCCGCCGGCCAAGGCGCGGGTCATCCCGCTCGCCGTCGCCGGGGCCTTCCACACCGGGTTCATGGCGCCGGCGGTCGACGTGCTCGCCGCGCACGCCGCCGGGCTGGCACCGCGCCCACCGCGTACGCCGCTGCTGTCCAACCGCGACGGCGAGGTCGTCACCGACGCCCCCGACGCGCTCGAGCGCCTGGTGGCCCAGGTCGCCCGACCCGTGCGCTGGGACCTCTGCATGGCACGGATGCAGGCGCTCGGCGTGACCGGCGTCCTGGAGCTGCCGCCGGCAGGCACCCTGGCGGGTCTCGCCAAGCGCGCCATGCCCGGCGTCGAGGTCGTCGCCCTGCGCACGCCCGACGACCTCGACAAGGCCCGAGCGCTCGTCGAGACCCACGCCGGGGCCGCGCTGTGAGCGCCGGCGAGGCACGTCCCGAGATCCGGATCGCTCCCGGGGCGGCGGGCTCGACGCTGCTGTCCCTGGGCGTCTACCGCCCCTCCCGGGTCGTCGACAACGCCGAGATCTGCACGATGATCGACTCGACCGACGAGTGGATCCAGCAGCGCAGCGGCATCCGCGAGCGCCGCTGGGCCGGACCCGACGAGTCGCTGCTGGTCATGGCGGAGCACGCCTCGCGGCAGGCGCTCGGCGCGGCCGGGCTGCAGGGCTCCGACATCGACCTGGTGCTGCTGACGACCATGACGTCGTTCTCGACGACGCCGACCGCGGCCAACCTGCTGCAGGCGGCGATCGGCTCGCAGGGCGGAGCGCTGGAGATGAACTCCGCGTGCGCCGGGTTCCCCTACGCGCTCGCGGTCGCGGACCAGGCCGTGCGCGGCGGCAGCGCCCGGCACGTGCTGGTCGTCGGCGTGGAGCGGATGACCGACCTGCTCGACCTGTCCGACCGCGGCACGATGTTCCTGTTCGGCGACGGCGCCGGCGCGGTCGTCGTCGGCCCCTCCGACTCCCCCGGCATCGGACCGGTGGCGTGGGGGTCGTGGGGCGAGCAGGCCGAGGCGCTCGACGTGGCGCCGCTGCTGGGCGACGTCGTGCGCGGCGAGGCCACCGGCGACCCGGTGCTGCGGATGAAGGGCCAGAGCGTCTTCCGCTGGGCCGTCACCGAGATGCCGCGCGTCGGCCAGCAGGCCCTGGACGCCGCGGGCGTCAAGGGCGAGCAGCTCGCCGCCTTCGTCCCGCACCAGGCCAACACCCGCATCATCGACGCGATGGTCAAGGCCATGGCGCTGCCCCCCGAGGTGGTCGTCGCCGACGACGTCCGCTGGACGGGCAACACGTCGGCCGCCTCGATCCCCCTGGCCATGGAGCACGTGCTCCGCGACGGGAAGGCCGCACCCGGTGACCTGGCGCTGCTCGTGGGCTTCGGCGGCGGGCTCAGCCACGCCGCCCAGGTCGTCGCGCTGCCTGCCGCCTACGCACCAGCGCCCTGAGCCTGGCATCCTGAGCCGTTGCCGTCGCAGCCGCGGCGGCACGTACCCCCTCCACCCGCAACGCGAGGAGTCCATCCCCATGGCGAACAGCGAGCAGGAGGTCCTGTCGGGCCTCGCCGAGCTCATCAACGAGGAGACCGGCCTGCCGACCGACCAGGTCGAGCTCGACAAGTCCTTCACCGACGACCTCGACATCGACTCGCTGTCGATGATGACGATCGTCGTCAACGCCGAGGAGAAGTTCGGCGTGAAGATCCCCGACGACAACGTGAAGGACCTGCGCACCGTCCGCGACGCCGTGGACTTCATCGTCAAGCAGGGCTGAGCGCCCTCCTTGCACACCCTGGAGCGATCATGAGCGAGTCGACCTCCGTCGTCATCACCGGAGTCGGCGCGACCACCCCGCTCGGCGGCGACGCGCCGTCGACGTGGGACGCGCTGACGAAGGGGGTGTCGGGCGCCAGCCTGCTGCCGTACGAGTGGGTGGAGCGCTTCGAGCTGCCGGTCAAGATCGGCGCCACCCTGGCCGTCGAGCCCGACCAGGTGCTCACCCGCCAGGAGGTCAAGCGCAACGACCGCTCCAGCCAGATGTCGCTCATCGCGGCGCGGGAGGCCTGGGCCGACGCCTCCCGCGCCGCGGAGCTCGAGGTCGACCGCGAGCGCCTCGGCGTCGTGGTCGCCTCGGGCATCGGCGGCGTCACCACGCTGCTCGACGCCTACGACATCCTGCTCGAGAAGGGCGCCCGCCGGGTGCTCCCGCTCACCGTGCCGATGCTCATGCCCAACGGGCCGGCGGCCACGGTGGGCCTCGAGTTCGGCGCGCACGCCGGCGTGCACACCACCGTCAGCGCGTGCGCCTCGGGCTCCGAGGCCATCGCCGCGGGCGTCGAGATGATCCGCTCGGGCCGCGCCGACGTCGTGATCGCCGGCGGCACGGAGGCCTCCATCCACCCGCTGCCCGTGTCCGGCTTCGCGGCCATGCGCGCGATGTCGACCCGCAACGACGAGCCGCAGCGCGCGTCGCGCCCCTACGACAAGGGCCGCGACGGCTTCGTGCTCGGCGAGGGCGCCGGCATCGTGGTGCTCGAGTCCGAGGCGCACGCCCGGGCCCGCGGCGCCCACGTCTACGCCGCCGTCGCCGGGGTGGGCATCACCTCGGACGGCTACCACATCACCGCCCCCGAACCCGAGGGCAAGTACGTCTCCCAGGCCATCGGCTTCGCGCTGCGCGACGCGGGCCTCGAGCCCTCCGACATCGTGCACATCAACGCGCACGCCACCTCGACGCCGGTCGGCGACATCGCCGAGATCAACGCGATCCGCGCCGCGCTCGGCTCCGCCGCCGACGGCGCCGCGGTGTCCGCGACCAAGTCGATGACGGGCCACACGCTCGGCGCGGCCGGCGCGATCGAGACGATCGCCACCGTGCTGGCGCTGAAGAACCGCCTGGCTCCCCCGACGATCAACCTCGACGACCCCGACGACGACCTCACCCTCGACGTCGTCCGCGTCGACCCCCGGGCCCTGCCCGAGGGCGACATCGCCGCCCTGAACAACTCGTTCGGCTTCGGCGGCCACAACGTGGTCCTCGTCCTGCGCTCGGTCTAGCCGCCCCGAACGCGCCCTGTCGTTGGCACGATGTGCCTCCTTGCCAATCAGATTGGCAAGGAGGCACATCGTGCCAACGGGGGTGGACGCGCGCGGCGCCGGGAGCGTACGGCGGTGGCGGGCTCAGCCGACCTGGTGCAGCCAGCGCACGGGTGCACCCTCGCCAGCGGCGCGGAAGGCCTCGAGCTCGTCGTCCCAGGGGGCGCCCATCAGCTCGGCGAGGGCGGCCACCAGGTCGGAGCCGTCGACCGCCGAGCGGGCCACGACGGCGCGCAGCCGCTCCTCGGGCACCAGCACGTCGCCGTGGACGCTCATGACCGCGCTGAAGAGCCCCAGTGTCGGCGTGAACGCGTAGCGCTCGCCCTCGGCGCCAGGGCTCGGCTCCTCGGTCACCTCGAAGCGCACCAGCTTGCAGTCGCGCAGCGCGGAGGTCAGTCGCGCACCGGTGCCGGCCGCGCCCTGCCACGAGAGCTCGGCGCGCAGGGACCCGGGCGCAGCCGGCTGGGCGGTCCAGTCGAGGGTGACGCGCACGCCGAGGACCGCTCCGATGGCCCACTCGAGATGTGGGACCAACGCCGGAGCGGTGGCATGCACCAGCACGACACCACGCGTGGTTGCGGGCGCCTGCGGACGCGACGATCGGACGCTCACTGTGCCTCCCGGCGGCTCGAGGTGCGCCTTCCCCTGCGACCTCGTCGTGCCGGACGGCGTGCGTGCTCCACTCGTCTCGCCGCCATTGTGCCCCGGGACCCGCCCACTACGCCAGTACCCACGCCCGTACGGTCGTGCTCACGTCGAGGCACCCGCGTGCCGAAGACCGGGTCAAGCACGAGCGAGGAGCAGGTGGTGGCGGTGGGCGAGGCAGCGGCGCTGGCCGAGCAGGGGTTCGAGGACGCCTACGTGACCGAGGTGATCCGGCCGGCGGCGATCCTGCCGGAGGAGGCGGCGCGTACGGTGCTCGTCGAGCTCGCCGACCGCGACGTCGCGCGCGGCGGCCTCTGGACCTCCGAGCCGAAGCTCTGGAGCCGCTACGACTCGCCGTGGTCCGCCGACGGCCGCGGCGCCTCGCAGCTCGTCGGCACGATCCAGGTCGCCTACGGCACTCCGACGCGCTACGAGATCACCGTCTACCGCGTCACGGTCACCCGCCACGGCACGGACCTCGGCTTCACCGTCCAGACGCTGTGCGACGAGGCGCTGGGCTTCGGCGGCATCGCGCTGGCCGACTGCCCGCGCGCCGCGCTGCTCGCGCCCCCGAAGCCCTTCCGCCACTAGCGCCCGAGGGCGTCTCCCGCGGGCCCGCCCCCGCGTACGGTGGCTCCCATGCGCCTGCTGGTCGTGGAGGACGAGGAAGACCTGGCCGACGCCCTGCGCTTCGGGCTGGCCTCGTCCGGCTTCGCCGTCGACGTCGCGCTCACCGGAGCTGACGCCGAGGAGCGGCTCTCGGTCAACGCCTACGACGTCGTGGTGCTCGACCTCAACCTGCCCGACGCCGACGGCGTCGACATCCTGCGCTCGCTGCGCTCCGGCGAGCTCGACGCCGCCGGCGGCGCCGACACCCGGGTGCTGCTGCTGACCGCGCGATCGAGCCTCGACCACCGCGTACGCGGCCTCGACGCCGGCGCGGACGACTACCTCGTCAAGCCCTTCGCCTTCCAGGAACTGCAGGCGCGGCTCCGCGCGTTGCTGCGGCGGGAGACCGCGGGCGGCGACGCGGTCCTGCGGGTCGGGCCGGTGGAGCTCGACACCGCCCGACGCACGGCGGCGCGCTCCGGGCGCGAGCTGCGGCTGACCAACAAGGAGCTGGGCGTGCTCGAGTACCTCATGCACCGCCCGGGCCACGTCGTCTCGAGCGAGGAGCTGCTCGAGCACGTGTGGGACGAGAACGCCGACCCGTTCACCCAGACCGTACGCGTGACGGTCGGCACGCTGCGGCGCAAGCTCTCGCTCGACGACGAGGAGCAGCTGCTCGAGACGGTCGTGGGACAGGGCTACCGGCTGCGCGAGCCGGCCGGGGGCCCGCGGTGAACCACCTCTGGGGCGGGCTGTCGCGCTACGGCCCGCAGTGGGCGCGCACGATCCGGTTCCGGCTGACGGTGACCTGGTCGGCGGTCCTCTTCGGGCTCGCCGGCCTGGTCGTCGGCATCATCTACGTCGCCGTGCGCGCGCGGGTGACCTCCAGCGCGATGTCGACGCGGCCGCGGCTGACCGACATCCAGGCGGTCGACCCGACGACCGGCCGACTCATCTCGTTCGACAGCGTGCGGCTGATCCCGCAGGCGAGCTTCACCCGCGCGGTCAACGAGCAGACGCTCGACACGCTGCGCCGCTACAGCATCTCGGCGCTGCTGCTCCTGCTCGTGGCCAGCCTGGTGATCGGCTGGTGGCTGTCGGGACGGCTGCTCGCACCGGTCGCGCGCATCACGGCCACGGCCCGCGACATCACGGCGACCGACCTCTCGCGCCGCATCCGCCTCGACGGGCCCGACGACGAGCTGCGCCAGCTCTCCGACACGATCGACGCGATGCTCGACCGCCTCGACGACGCCTTCACCTCGCAGCGGATGATCGTCGACGACGCCTCCCACGAGCTGCGCAACCCGCTCGCCATCATCCGGGCCAACGTCGACGCCGTGCTCTCGCGCCCCGACGCGCCCGCCGAGGACCGCGCCCGGGCCGTGGCCGTCATCGACCGGGCCGCCGAGCGGATGGCCCGGCTGGTCGACGACCTGCTCGCAACCTCGCGCCGCGCAGGCCCGGCGTTCGTCGAGTCCGACGTCGAGCTCGCCCTCGTCGGCCGCGAAGCCCTCGAGGAGCAGGAGATCGTCGCCGGCGCGAGCGGGGTGCTGCTGCGCTCGGGGCTGGTCGACGGGGTCAGCGTCATCGGTGACCGCGACGCCCTGCGCCGCGCGGTCGTCAACCTGCTGAGCAACGCCGTGCGCTTCAGCCCGCCCGGCAGCGACGTGCTGCTGGCGGGCGGCCGCCTGGGGCAGTGGGCGTGGCTCGCCGTCCGCGACTCTGGCCCGGGCATCGACCCTGCCGACCACCGGCGCATCTTCGACCGCTTCTCGCGCGTCGTCGGCCGCCGCGCCCGCCACGACGGCCACGCCGGGCTGGGTCTCGCGATCGTCCGGCAGATCGTCGAGAGCCACGGCGGCACGGTGGCCGTGCACTCAGCGCCGGGCGTCGGCAGCACGTTCGTCATCTGGCTGCCGGTGGCCGGCGTGACCGCCGACGGGACGCCGGTGCCGGTGGCCGTCGACCCGCTGGTCAGCCGCCACATCGTGACGGGCTAGCGGCTCCTCACAGCGCCAGCAGCCCCCGCACGACCACGACCACACCGAGCGTGCAGACGCCCACCGCAGCCAGCGCGGGCGCCCAGCGCAGCACCGGCCCTGCGGCGCGGGCCAGCCGCGACGTACCCGTGCCGGCGAGCGTCAGCCGCTCCCCCGCGGTCGCCACCGCGATGCCCACCGCGGTCAGCGTCACCGCCATGCCCAGACCGAACGCGACCACGAGCACCACGCCGAGCCACCAGTGCCCGGTCGCCACGGCGCCGAGCAGGACGACCACGGCAGTCGGGCTGGGCACCAGGCCGCCGGCGAGGCCCATCGCCACCAGCCCCGACCGGCGCGGCTTCTCGTCGACCTCGTCGTGGGAGTGCGGGTGCGGCTCCGGCTCGGCCTCCGGCGATGACAGCTGGGTCGGGAGGGTCAGCGTCGTGGCAGAGGTGCCACCGCGTACGAGCACCGCCTGACGCGCCAGCGGCGCTGGGACAGGACCGTGCGAGTGGCCGCCGTGCAAGTGGGTGTGCCCTCCGTGCGAGTGCGTGTGGCCGCCGTGGGAGTGCTCGCCGTGGGAGTGCTCACCGTGCAGGTGCTCGTGGCCCCGTCCGCGACGCACCTGCCTCACGAGGTTGAGCCCGACGGCGACGACGAGCAGACCGCTGAGCATGCTGAGCCAGGGGTACGCGTGGGCCGGCGTGAACGCCGCACCTGTGCTCACGAGCAGCCCCAGGACGAGCACGCCCGCCGTGTGGGTCAGCGTGACGGTCGTGCCCACCGTGAATGCGGCGCGCAGCGAGCGGGCCTGCCGCCCGGCGAGGTAGAACGCCATGACGGTCTTGCCGTGGCCGGGGGCGACGGCGTGCGCGGCACCGATGGCGGCGGCCAGCAGCAGCGCGAGCACCACCGCACCCGTGCCTACCCCGCCCTCGCCGACCAAGGAGGTGAAGGCGTTCGACAGCGCATCGGCAGGCCGCGACACCAGCGCGACCTGGCCGGTCGGCTCGAGCAGCCGCGCACCGCCGGGTGTGGCGGTGAAGCGGGCGGAGCGCCGGTCCTCCGGTGACTTGAGCATGTCCTGCGGGTACGCGGTGAGCCGGTTGCTCACGCTGGTGGCCGGGGCGTCGCTGCGGGACACCGTCGCGGAGTCGCCGCGGACCGTGACCTCGTGCCAGCCGACGTGGTCGGCGGCGGCGCGGTCGGTGAAGCGGACTTCAGTGGCCTCCTCGAGCTCGACGGCCGCGCGCAGGTCGCACTCGAGGCGCAGGGTCTGCAGGCCGGCGGCGCCGGGCAGCAGCTGCGCGGTGGCCCCGTGCACCGTGAGCGCGACCGGCTGCGCGGAGACGGTGACGCCGAGCAGGGACGCCTGGGCGGCGCAGGCCTTCGGGGCGTAGGCGGCGAGGTTCCCGCCGATGGCGCGCTTCTGCTGCACGGTGGGGATCTCGGCGTAGTCCATGACGTGGTCGACGCGCACCTCGCTCGGCGAGACCACCACGCCCGAGTAGGAGTTGACCGTGAAGTTGCCCAGCGGATGGGCACTCGCCGCGGCAGCGGGCACCACGACGGCGGCCGCCGTGACACCGGCGAGCAGCAGCGCGCGGCGGATCGAGAGCGTCACGTGGCCCCCAGGGCGGTCAGTGCCCGGCGCGCGGCGGGCGCGTAGAGCGGCGAGAAGGTCGGGTCGAGCGCGAGCGCGCGGCGCAGCGTCTTCACGGCGGCGGCTCGCTGGCCGGCGCCCTTCTGCGCCATGCCCAGGTGGTAGAGGACGCGGGAGTCCTTGGTGCCCAGACGGTTCGCCTGGACGAGGTAGGGCAGCGCCTCCCGGTCACGGCCGGCCGCATGGAGGGCCCAGCCGAGCGCGTCGGCCGAGGAGATGCTGTGGCGGCGGGCCCACTCGGCCTTCGCCACCCTCAGCGCCTCGGCCGGTGAGCCGTGGTCCGCCTCGTAGTGGGCGATCTCGAGGTCGTAGTCGACGCCGTTCGCCCGCGCCAGCTCCGCGCTGGCGGCCACCACTGCGTACTGGTCCTGCGCCTCGGCCTTGCGCCCCTGCGACTCGAGCAGCTCGCCGTAGGCCAGCAGGTACTCCGGGATCGGCATCTTGTCGACGACCGTCTGCCACAGCGCCTCGGCCTTCGAGACCTGGCCGGAGGAGCCGTAGAGCACCGCCTGGTAGGCCATGGCGGGGACGTAGCCGGGTTCCGCGCGCAGCGCCGCGGCGTACTCCGTGGCTGCCGTGCGGCTGTCGCCGTCCTGCTTCGCCAGCTGGCCGAGGTGGAAGTGGGCGAAGGCCTTGTCGTCGGGCAGCGTGGCGTTCTCGAGCGCCAGCGTCATGAGCCGGCGCGCCTCTCGGGTGTCGCCGTGCAGCTCGGCGATGTAGGACAGGCGGGTGAACGTCGGCACCCCGGGGCGCACGTCGTCGGCGGCGTGCGCCGCCTTGAGCGCCTCGTCGTAGCGACCGAGCTCGTCCAGGGCGTCGACCTGCACCTCGAGCGCGCCGGGGCTCGTGGGCGAGATGTCGAGCGCCTTGCGCGACCACGCGAGCGCAGCGGTGAAGTCGTGCCGCGCGGCGGTCAGCGCGGCCATGCCGATGGAGGCGTCGACGTTGTCGACGGGCTGGACGCGCAGCGAGGTCTCGAGCGCCTCCTGGGCCTTCGGGTAGTACGTCGGTTCGCTCGTCACCCGGGCCTGTGCGACGTACTCGGACCCGAGAGCAGCCCACGACGAGGCGTCCTTCGGCTGCGCCCGCAGGTGGGCCTGCAGCGAGGCGATGACCGAGGCAGGGTCCCCGGACGCCCGACCGGCGACCCCGGAGTCGGCGACCGTGGGCGGTGACTGCCGTGTCGAGGGCCAGCCGATGCCGGCACCGAGGAACAGCGCCGACGCGAGGCCGACGACGGCCACGACGGGGATGAGGCGACGCACGATGGCTCCTCGATGGGTGCCGACAGGCACGGTCTGGTGTGGCGCCGAGCGGTACGCGGTCCCGCCCGGCCGGTGGCGGACCACCGGCCGGGCAGGGACTACGGGCGGATCAGGCCGCGGCAGGCGCGGACTGACGGCGGCGCGCGGTGAGGGCGAGCGCCCCACCGGCGACGAGGGTGAGCAGACCGAGGCCCGCGACGCCCACGGGGAGCGACGAGCCCGGCCCCGACGGCGAGCCGTCGGGCTTGCCACCGGAGAGCAGCGAGGTCATGCCGCTCGGACCAGGACGCACGGTCGAGCCGGAGTTCGGCGCGGCGACGTAGGGGAACGCCGTGTCGAACGCCTTGTCGTTGGCGTTGACCCCGTCACCGAGGTCGTTCGGCGAGCCGACGAGCTCGCCGGCGACCGCCTGGAGCGAGATGTCCAGGACGTCGTCGCCGAGGCGACGACCGTTCGGGAAGCCCTGCAGGTCACCACCGAGCACGCCGAGGCGGTTGGGGCTGGCCGTGACCGGCGTGGAGGTGTTGAGCCGCAGCTCCTCACCCGGCACGACGTTCGCCGGCTGGTTCAGCCCCTTGACCCCGGTGAGGAACACCGAGACCAGGTCGTTGCGGGGCGTCGCCGGAGCCTTGAGCCCGTAGATCGCCTGCAGCAGCGTGGGCAGCTCGGGCTTCGTGACGTAGTTCAGGAACTGGCCGTCACCGCTCGGGCTGGAGGCGTTGAACGCGTCCTTGTCCTTGCTGGGGATGACGACCTCGTTGACCAGCGGGTTGCCCAGCCGCGAGACCGAGACCCACTTGCCGGACGCGTTCTTCTTGATGGTCGAGGTCCAGACGCCGATGACCGGCTCCCCGCCCTTGGTGACCTCGGAGATCGGGACCTGCACGCCGAGGGTGTTGACGTTGTAGCCGTTGAGCGTGTCGTGGCCGACCTCGGACAGGTTGCCGCCGTAGAGCAGGTCGAACACGCGCAGGTCGGCGAAGAACGGGTCGTCCGCCTGGCCCGCGAACGCGAGCCCGCCGCCCGGCATGGAGTGCCGGGCCTGGCCGCGCAGGGTCCAGTAGTTCGGCATCGAGGCGGCGCCGACGTAGGACGGGGCGGTGAAGCCCTCGCGCACGACGACCGAGCTCTTGCCGTTCTCGATCTTCCGGACGATGTAGCGCTGGGTGTAGTTCAGGTCAGGGTCGTTCTTGTCCGTGACCTGGCCGGTGTTGTAGAGGAACGTGCCCGGGTTCTTGTACTTCCCGACGAAGGTGAAGCGGTAGGTGATGTCCGCCTTCGCGTCACCGTTGTTGTCGATGTTGAGGTCGTAGGCGGCGTTGTCGTCCCACGGGTAGAAGTTCGGGCCGCCGGACGGGTCCTGGAAGGGCAGCCAGTTGCCCAGCAGGGTGACCGTGTCGGGCTTGTCCGGACTGCGGAACGCGTAGGTGTCGGTCGCGTCGTCCTGCGGCATGCCGGCGATGAGGGGAGCCTCACGGTGGCTGGACGCAGAAGCGGGCGACGCGGCGAGGGTGGCGAAGCCGGTCGTGGCCAGCAGGGCACCTGCGCCGATCAGCGCGGTGGCTCGTGCTCTCTGGCGGTGGGGACGGGTCATGGACTCGGTGTCCTCCTCGGTTCGGGCCGGCGACGTCGCCGACCCCGGGTGCGCCCTACCCTCGGGGTAGCGGGGGGAACCTCCGGTGGGCGCCACTCGATCGACTGAAGCTGGCACTCCTTCCGCTGCGCCCCTGGGCGCGGACTCGTCCGACGGCTACCGAGAGGTGCTTCGGAACCGGTCACCGAGCGGATGGGTCCCCGGCGCGACGAGCCGGCGGCGACGTGCGGCGGGCGTCCCGGAGGACGGCGCAGGCGGACAGCGCCGCGAGCGCGCCGGCGTAGACCGCGTAGGGCAGCAGGGTCCGGTGCCGGTCGAGCGGCGCGAGCAGGGCGAGCCCCGGGCCGGTGGCGACGTCGCGCACGAAGTGCAGGCACACGCCAGCGGCCGCGGCGAGGAGCAGGTCGCGCCAGCGGGGGACGAGCAGGGCCGCGACGCCGAGCGCCACGGGCGTGAAGAGGCTGTGCGTCACCGGCCGCCCACCGCCGCCGAGGGCGGTCAGGTGCAGGTAGTAGGGCGCGTGGTCGACGTCGATCGCGACCGAGCACGCCGCCGTGAGCGCCAGCAGGCGCTGTCGCCGGCGCAGCACCTCGGGAGCGAGCGCGGCGAGGCACACGCCGGTCGTGGCCAGGTGCCCCACCCAGTCGAGCGGGCCGAGCAGCGGCACCGGCCAGCTGCGCGCCTCGATGACGGCGTCGTCGATCAGGACGACGCCGAGCAGCAGCGGCGCGAGCGAGCGGCGCGAGGTCAGCTCTCGGGGGTGCAGGACGCCGTGACGTGGGTGTAGGCGCCCGGGATGAGCACCTTCTGCAGCATCGCGCGGTCGAGGCGCGAGGGGTAGGCGGTGCCGACGATGCCGTCGACCTGCGGGCAGTCGGGCGCGGTCACGTGCAGCGTGGCGGTCGCTCCGGGCTGCAGCGTCTTGGTCCGGGCAGCGGTGAGCACCTGCGGCCACTGCGACGGCGGGGCCAGGCGCTGGTAGGCCAGCAGCGTCACGGTCACCGGACCCGGCGCGCTCGCGTCGAGGTGGACCTTGAGGGTGCCGCGGTTGTCGAACTTGACGACCGTGAGGCCCTGCTTGGCGGTCGGCGCCGCCTCTGCCGCGGTGGCGGCCGGCAGCCCGAGGCCGACAGCCGCGAGGACGGCCCCTGCAGCAACAGCTCTGCGCATCTCGCACCCCTTCTCGCCCACCCCGTGCGGGCACACAGTACCCAGGTCGCTGCCTGCGCAACAGCCGATCGTGCGACATCCGGAGCCCGTGTCGGCAACTCTCACGCAGCGTGCACGCGCGACGATCGTCAGGCACCATCGGAGGGGTGGGCGCAGCACTCCTCGACCGGCTCGACGTCCTTGGCAGCCTGGTGGCCGAGGGCGGCGTCGCCGTGCTCAGCGGCGCCGGGCTCTCGACGGAGTCCGGCATCCCCGACTACCGAGGCGCGACGGGCCGGGCGCGCCCGTCGACGCCGATGACCTACCAGGTGTTCACCGGCAGCGAGCAGGCCCGGCGGCGCTACTGGGCGCGCAGCTTCGTCGGCTGGCAGGTCATCGGCGGTGCGGCGCCCAACACCGGCCACCTCGCGGTGACCTCGCTGCAGCGCGCCGGCGCCCTGGCCGGCGTCGTCACGCAGAACGTCGACGGCCTCCACACGGCGGCCGGCACGGCCGACGTGGTCGAGCTGCACGGCAACCTCGGCCGGGTGGTCTGCCTCGGCTGCGGGGCCGTGACTCCTCGTCAGGAGCTGACCGGCCGGCTGGCCGCGGCCAACCGCGGCTGGGCCGCGGAGGTGCGCGGCGTGCACGCCGACGGCGACGCCGACATCGACGACGCCACCCTCGACTCCTTCACGGTCGTGGCGTGCACCTCCTGCGGCGGGGTGCTCAAGCCCGACGTCGTGTTCTTCGGCGAGCGGGTGCCGCCCGAGCGCGTCGCCGCCTCGACCGAGCTGGTGGCCGGGGCCCGCAGCCTGCTGGTCCTCGGCTCGTCGCTGACCGTCATGTCGGGCTTCCGCTTCGTCCTCCAGGCCGCGAAGCGGCCGATCCCCGTCGCGATCGTCAACGAGGGGCCGACGCGCGGCGACGCGTACGCGGTGGCGAAGCTCGAGGCGCCGCTGGGCGCCGTGCTCAGCCGGCTGGCGGCACGCTGAGGGCGACGACCGCGATGTCGTCGCGGGCGTTGCCCTGCTGGAAGAGCAGCACGTCGTCGAGCAGCCCGTGCACGAGGGAGTCGGCGCTGCCTGCGAAGCGCAGGAGCGCTGCGTCGAGGCGGTCCTCGCCGTAGAACTCGGCGCCGCGGCGACCCTCGGTGACCCCGTCGGTGTGCACCACCAGCGCCTGCCCCGGCCGCAGGCGCAGCTCGACGTCGCGGAAGCGCGGGTCCGGCAGCACGCCGACCAGCGAGCCGGGCTTCCCCACGCGCCGCGGCTCCTCCCCGGGGCTGAGCAGGAGGGGCAGGGGGTGCCCGCCGGAGGAGACCGCCACCGACCAGCCCTCGTCGTCCTGGGTCAGGCGCAGCACCGCCACGGTGCAGAAGCGCTCGTCACCCGTGCGCAGGAGCACCTCGTTGAGCAGGTGCAGGGTCTGCGAGGGCTCGGGGCGGCCGACCGACGCGGCTCGTACGGTGTGGCGCGCCAGCGAGGTGACGACGGCGGCCTCCACCCCCTTGCCGCACACGTCGCCGACCACGACGACCCAGGAGCCGGCGCTCAGCTCGAAGACGTCGTAGAAGTCGCCGCCCACCTCCTCGCCGGAGCCGGCCGGCCGGTAGGCCGCCGCGATGTCGAGCCCGGGCACGTGCGGCGGCGCCGGGGGGATCAGCGTGGTCTGCAGCGTCCGGGCCAGCTGGCGGGCCCGCGCCTCGGACTCCTCGGCCCGCTGCTTGGCCGCCAGGAGCTCGCGCTCGTAGCTGCGCCGCTCGGTGGCGTCGAAGACCGCCGTGCGCACCACGACGGGCGCGCCGGCGGCGTCGCGCTCCAGCACCGAGTTGACGAGCACCGGCACCCGCGTGCCGTCGGCACGCACCAGGTCGAGCGCGATCTCCCTGGCGCTGCCGCTCATCTGCAGCAGTGGTGCGTAGTGGGTCTCGTGGAAGATGCGGCCGCCGCCGGTGAGCAGGTCGGTGAACCGCTTGCGCCCGACCAGCTCCCCACGGGCGTAGCCCGTCAGCGAGGCGAAGGTCGAGTTGACGGAGAGCAGCGTGCCGTCGGGCCGGGTCGTGAGGTAGCCGCAGGGCGCGAGGTCGTCGAGCTCTCCCACGGTGTCGAGCACCACCGCGAGCCCCTCAGGCATCGACGAACTCGGCGATGGCGCTGGTGGTCTGCTCGGGCGCGCTGAGGTTCGGGCAGTGGCCTCGGGCGTCGAGCACCACCAGGCGCGCCCCGGGGATGGCGTCGCGGACGTACTCGCCCACCGCGACGGGTGCGATGACGTCCTCGCTGCACTGCAGGACCAGCGTCGGGGTGCGCACGTCGGCGAGGTCGGCCCGGTTGTCCGAGCGGAAGGTCACCTCGGCGAAGCGGCGCGCGACGGCCGGGTCGCTGCGGCAGAAGCTCGCTGTGAGCTCGGCGCCCAGCTCGGGCCGCTCGGGGTTGCCCATGATGGCCGGCGCCATGACGCTGGACCAGCCGAGGTAGTTGCTCTCGAGGGAGTCGAGCAGCTCGGTGATGTCCTCGTCGGCGAAGCCGCCGACGTAGCCGTCGTCGTCGACGTAGCGGGGCGACGGGCCCACCATGACCAGCTTGGCGAAGCGCTCGGGGTCGGCCTTGACGGCCAGCGCGGCGATCATCGCCGAGACCGAGTGCCCGACGAGCACCACGTCGGTGAGCTCCAGCTCGCGGCAGATCTCGAGCAGGTCCTCGGAGTAGGCCTCCAGGCTCGAGTAGCGTGCGGGGTCGTAGGCGGTGGGGTCGGACCCGCCGCAGCCCACGTGGTCGAACAGCACGACGCGGTAGCGGTCGGCGAAGCGCGGGGCCACGAACCGCCACATGTTCTGGTCGCAGCCGAAGCCGTGCGCGAAGACCATCGGCTGGGCGCCGGGGGGCCCGCTGACGCGTACGTTGTGGCGCGACACGGCCTTCATGCACGAAGGCTAGTCCTGTCGCGCGCCTCGATTGTGCACGCGGTGCGAAGTGGCCTTGAATGGCGCCCGAGCAACCCCACCGAAGGAGAGCACGGATGACCATCCTCGTCGGCTACGTCCCGACCGACGCCGGGAACGCGGCGCTGAGCACGGCGGTGAGCGAGGCCAAGCTGCGCTCCACCGGCCTGCTGCTCGTCAACACCGCGACCGGCGGCAACTTCGCCGCGGGCACCTTCGCCGACGAGAAGGACATCGACTCGGTCGTCGCGGCCATCGAGGAGGAGGGCGTCTCGGTGACGGTGCGCCAGCTCCCCGACGCCAACCCGGCCGACGCGCTGCTGAGCGCCTCGGAGGAAGCGGGCATCGAGCTGCTCGTCATCGGCCTGCGACGCCGCTCGGCCGTGGCCAAGCTCGTCATGGGCAGCACCGCCCAGCGCCTCCTGCTCGAGGCCTCGTGCCCCGTGCTCGCCGTGAAGGCGCCGCTCTGAGCGGTTGAGCCGGACGGGTGAGCACGGGCGCCGGCGCTCAAGCGGGCGGCCGGGCCGACCGATCCGCCCGCATGAGGACGATCCGTTCGGGCGTACGCCTGCTGCCCGTCACGCTCATGGCTGCCCTGCTGCTCGCCCCGGGCGTCGCCGGTCAGCTGCTCTCGTTGCGCTGAGCCGGGCCGCTGTCGCTGCGCTGGGCCGGGCGTCGTAGGTCCAGCGTGCTGCGCCGCAGCTCCAGCGTCGCGGGCGCCGGAGGTGCGAGCGCCAGGACCTGCTCGGTCTCGTCGCCCGGCGCGGGCGCGGCGAACAGCCGGCCCTGCGCGTACCTGCACCGGTTGCGCACGAGCAGCGCGAGCTGCGACTCGGTCTCGACGCCCTCGGCCACCACGGGCACCCGCAGCGTCTCGGCCATCGCGCAGATGGCCGAGATCGCAGCGGCCGCGTGCTCCGAGCCGGCCGCGGAGCCGACGACGCCGCGGTCGACCTTGATGGCGTCTACGGGCACGCGCTCGAGCGAGGCCAGCGAGGTCCAGCCCGTGCCGAAGTCGTCGAGGTGCAGGGCGATGCCGAGCGCGCGCAGGTCGCCCAGCACCTTGCTGGTCTGCGCCGAGTCGGCGAGCAGCACGTTCTCCGTGAGCTCGAAGGCGAGGCACGTGCCCGGCAGCCCCACGTCCGAGAGCGCTGAGCGCACCTGCGCCGGGAAGTCCGAGCGCAGCTGGCGGGGCGAGACGTTCACCGACATGACGAAGGTCTCCGGCACCACGCCGGCCCGCCGCCAGTCGAGGAGCTGGAAGAGCGCCTCGCGCAGCACCCAGTCGCCGATCGGCACCACCAGCCGGGTCTCCTCCGCCAGCGGGACGAAGGTCGAGGGCTCGAGCAGGCCGAGCTCCGGGTGCTGCCAGCGCAGCAGCGCCTCGGCGCCGCGCCAGCGCCGCTCGGCCACGTCGACCACCGGCTGGTAGTAGAGCCGGAGCTGGCGGTCGTCGAGGCCCTTGCGCAGCGCCGCGTCGAGACCCATGCGGTAGTGCGCGCCGGCGCGCATCAGCTCGTCGTAGACGACGTGGACTCCCCCGCCGAGGCTCTTGGCGCGGTACATCGCGGCGTCGGCCTCCCGGAGCAGCGCAGTGGCGCTCGACCCGGCGTCGCAGGTGCACGAGATCCCCATGCTCCCCGAGACCCAGACCTCGCCGTCGGGCAGCTCGAAGGCCGAGCGCCAGGCGCTCGAGAGCCGCTGGGCGAACGCCCCGACGTCCGGGTCGCCGTCGGCGCACCTGCTGATGACGGCGAACTCGTCGCCTCCGAGGCGCACGGCGACCTCTCCGGGCTGGAGGGCGGCCTGCATGCGCCGGGCCAGCGCGGCGAGCAGCTCGTCGCCCGTCTCGTGGCCGTAGGTGTCGTTCACCAGCTTGAAGTCGTCGAGGTCGAGCAGCGTCACCACCACCGAGCCGCCGCACCGGTCGCGCGCGGCGAGCGCCTCCTCCGCGCGCATCGCGTAGAGCCGGCGGTTGGCCAGCCCGGTGAGCGGGTCGTGGAGGGCCAGGTCGCGCAGCCGGCCCTCGCTGGTGCGGACGATGTGCGCCGACCAGCCCACCAGCATCGCCGTGACGGTGACCGTGGCGGTGCTGAACAGCCACAGGGCCAGCGCCCGGCCCGCAGAGACGGGCAGCAGCGCGAGCGACACCGCGTTGAGCACCGCCACCCAGGCGGTGTGCGCTGCGGCCGCGCGGCGCGAGAAGAAGAACGCGGCGTACGGCGTGGCCCAGACCCAGAACCACCGCAGGTCGCCGGTCGCATCGTCGCTCGCGACGTAGCCGGCCGCGATCAGCACCTGGACGACGGCCAGCACCGCGTGCAGGACCCAGCGCGGCGCCCGGTCGAGCAGACCGACGGCCAGCACCGCGCCCAGGGTGACCGCCAGGACGGCGGTGCCGGTGATGACCGCGTTGCCCTCGTCGGAGCCGTGCGGGAGCGTCAGCCAGACGAGCGCGACCAGTCCCCCGACGACGTAGAGCACGCCCAGCGAACGGAACATCTCTCGCGCGCTCGGCACGCTGACGAGTCCCGAGGTGTCGGTCTCGCGGCGCGGCGCGTCCACGCTGCGAAGGGTAGTCGCGCGGAGTGGGTCCGGGGAGGGCCCGAAAGCGTGACATCTCGCCCCTGCACCTGAACCAGGCAGTGGTCGCAGGTGCTCCCTAGGGCGTGACACACCTCCGTCGCGCGGGGCTCGGCCTCGCCCTCGCCGTACCCCTCGCCCTCGTGGGCGTCGCGCAGGCCCGGGCGCTGACGCCCGGACCCGGTCCGGCGACGACCGTCTCTAGCGTCGCGCTCGGGAGCGCGCGGGTCTCGCTCACCGGCGCCCGCGTACGCCTGGTGCCCGTCTCCGTCCACCTCGTCGACCCGGCGGGCGTGCAGCGGCACCCGGCCTCGACCGACGAGGAGCGCTCGACCTCCTGCCCGTGCGTCAGGGTCGAGCAGCCGTTCGGCGGTGCCTCGGGCGGCCGCGCCGCGCGCACGGTCGTCCTGCGGCTGACCGGCGGCACGGCGCAGGACGGCACGTGGTCGGGCACCTTCCCCGTGTCGGCCCAGGACGCCGGCACCTGGCTGGTCCGGTCGCTCATCGCCGGGACGATCGACACCCGCGCCCAGGGGTTCCCCAGTGGCACCGGGTGGGTCCGCCTCAGCGACGTGGGCACGGCGCAGCCGCCCGCGCTGCGGGTCACCGGACGCGCACCGCTCCTGCTCACTGCCCGGGCTCGGCTCGTGCGGAAGAACACGCTGCGCGTCACCGGGACCGCGCGAGTCGGGCGGCGGCCGGCAGCCGGCATCGTCCTGCAGGTCCGAGCGCTGACCTGCGGCGACATCGAGGGTCCCGGCGGGGTGCTCCGGCGGGTCCGGACCAGCCGGGCGGGGACCTTCTCCACCGTCGTCTCGACGTCGGCGTTCGCCATCGACTCGGGAGTCTGCGTGACCTACGGCCCGACCGGCACCTCGTTGCAGACCGCCCTGTACGCCTCGGCCGGTGCCTGATGATGCGGCGGCTGCTGGCGGGCGCGCTGGCCGCCACGACCCTGCTGCCGCTGTGCGCACCGGTCGCCGCGGCCGACGAGGCTCCGACGCTCGAGGACCTCGTCGTGACATCGGTGGGCGGAGAGGTCTGGCAGGTGTCGGCGGACGGCAGCCGTCGCACGCTGCTCGCGTCGGCCGTCGACCCGACCGGCGCGACGCGCAGGGCGGTCGAGCTGTCGCCCGACCGCACCAGGCTCGCCTACCTCACCGCCGGGGACGCCCTCGCCGAGGTCCACGTGCAAGGCGTACGCGGCGGCCCGGTGAGCATCGTCGCGCGGACCGACGCGGACGGCCGGGGGGCGCCGTCGGACCTCACCTGGTCGGGACCGTCCAGCCTGCTGGCAGCCACGGAGGACGTGGGCGCGGACTCCGCCCCCGATGCGATCACCGTCCTAGGGCTGGCGCCTCCCAGCGCCGCTCCGCTCGTCGGCAGCGGACCGACCGGACAGCCCACCGTGGACCCGCGCGACCCGGCCCACGTGGTGGCCGTGCGTCCGACGTGGCTGGACTCCGGCGGCGGGCTCGTGCCGCTCCCGGCGTCGGGCTCTCCTGCGCTGCTGTCCGACCCGCTCGCGACCGGAGCCGTCCGGCAGCCAGCGTTCTCGCCCGACGGGTCCAGGCTGGCGTGGCTGCGCTCGGTCGAGCAGCGGGACGCCGCCGGCAAGGTCACGAGCTCCCTGAGCGAGCTGGTCGTCGGCGGCGCCGACGGCGCAGGCGCCCATGTGCTCCCCGTGCCGCCCGCCCCTGACCTGGAGGCACCCGTATGGGCACCGGACGGCAGTGCGGTGCTCGTCGAGAGCCGCGACTCCGGCCAGCAGGTGCAGCGCACAGGGACGGTGTGGCGCGCGCCTGTCGACGGAGCCGCGGCCGTGGCCCTCGCTCTGCCTGCGCGGCTCACCGGCTCACTGGTCGCCGCGGTCCCCTCCGCTCCCACCGGGCCGCAGGTGACCGGGGCGGGTGTCAGCACCAGCAGCGGTCGCATCTCGCTGTCCTGGAACGCCCCGGCCGACGCGACCGTCACCGTCGCCCGCACCGACGGCCCCTTCGGCACCGGTGCTGGCACTCCGGTCGCTGTCAGCGGGAGCTCCGCCACGGACGCGAGCGTCCAGCCGGGCGGCACCTACACCTACGTCCTCACCGCGACGGTCAGCGGCGTCGCCGGCACACCGGTCCTGCTGCCGGTGCAGGCGGTCGACGCGCCGGTGGACGTCTCGCTGCGCGACCTCGGCGCCCAGGCGCCCGACGGCCAGTTCCGGCCGCAGTACGTCTCCTGCACGGTGCTCTGCGCGTCCGACGTCGGCACCCTGGACTACGCGGTGCTCGACCCGCGCACCAGGAGGCGGGGGCCGTGGACGGCGGTCGCCGGGACGCCCGACGGCCGATGGAGCACCTTCGAGCCGGTCGTCGTGACCCCCGGCCACGCCTACGTGGTTCGCGCCCGCGGGGCCGACGAGTTCGGCAACCTGACGCTGCCGCGCACCTCCGGCCCCTACCTGGCCCCGCTCGACGACCGGGCGCTGCGCGTGTCACGCGGCTGGAGCCGGCTCCGCGCCAGCCACGCGTGGCGCGGCACGCTGACCACCACGTCGTCGGTCGGGCGCGCGGCGAGCGTCGCCTTCACCGGCACGCGGGTCAGCGTCCTGGGCAGCCGCGGACCGCGCAGCGGCGCAGCCGTCGTCCTCGTCGACGGCAAGCAGGTCGGGCGAGCGGTGGCGCACGCGGCGTACTCGAGCACCGGCGAGGAGCTGTGGACCAGCCGTACGCTGCGCCGCGGCCGCCACGTGCTGACCCTGCGCACCACCGCCGTCGGCAGGTACGCCGCCTTCGCCGTCGACGGCATCACGGTCACGCCGTGACGATGCGGCAGGTGGCAGCGGACGTCACCTGAGGTCGACGACCTCCGCCGCGTCGAGCTCCGCCCAGTCCAGCGCTCCATCGGTCACGAAGGGGCGCAGGACGCCGTTCCAGGGTGCCGACGTGCTCAGGCACAGGGCCAACTGCGCGGTGAACTCGACGCGGCTCGCGGCTGCTGCAGGAGCTACCAACTGCTCCACAGGCGAGTAGTAGCAGACACAGCCGGACTGTTCCCCCGGCCGAAGGTCGAGCACCCAGAAGGAGCCCTCCAGCCCAGCGAAGGGCAGCAGCCAGGGGACGTAGTGACCGACAGGTCCTCCAGCCGCTGGGTCCATCGCTGCCGGGATGCCGAAGTCGTCCATGACCCCCGCGACGACCACCAACTGCTCCAGGGCAATGAGGATTCCCTGCACGCTCAACAGTGGAGCGCCGAAGAAGATGCCAGACGCGTCGTCGTACGGATCGTCCACGCCGTCGTGCGCGAGCAGCAGCGTCTTCAAGGCGTCAGGCCACGGCACGCCGGTCACGCCCTCCGCGTGAGCGATGGATGCCGGATCGGCAGGAGGACTCAGCACGCCCGCGCTTCGTGGTGCATGAGCGCCCAGCCAGGCTTCGACCGAAGCCCACGCCTGTACAGGGTCATGGGACACGGTCCACTCCTTCGCAGCCAGCTCCTCGATCCCCCGACGTCGGGGATGTGAGCCAGTGGGGCGGGTGGGGCTCGAACCCACGACCGAGGGATTATGAGTCCCCTGCTCTGACCGGCTGAGCTACCGCCCCGGAGCCGGGCAATGCTCCCACGGGCGCGGCGTGCGACCCCGACGTACCCGGCTCGTAACGTTCCTGTGAACGACGGCACGGGTGGCCGCGCGGCGGGGCATGCTCGAGCATGGCCCACACCGACGAGACCCGACAGCAGCTGCTCACCCTCGAGCGCCGGCTCGCCGTCGCAGCGCCCATGCAGGCACCTCAGCACGACGCGGAGATGACCGAGCTGTTCGTGCAGGCGCACGCCGCCTTGCCGCCGCTGGCCTTCCACGCGTGGGCCGCGTGCTCGTTCGCCGCACGGCGGGGGCTGGCGAGCGACGAGGAGCTCGACGCGATGGGCGCCGACGCCTACGGGGTGCTGTTCGAGCTCGAGCGGCGCGGGATCCTGGCGGAGTTCGAGCGGGCCGTGAGCGTGCCGCCGCAGGGCGGCCGGTGAGCCGCAGGAGGCTCCCGCATTTGGACTCGAACCAAAAACCTGCCGGTTAACAGCCGGCTGCTCTGCCAATTGAGCTATGCGGGATCAGCGCTCCGAGACTCCCGCAGCGCGGCACTCAGACTAGCGCATGGCAGTCGCGCGCGGCGCCAGGTGTCACGGGCACCGGCGGCGGGGATGCCTCCTGGGAACAGGACGGTCACCGAGGCCGGACCCGAGCCAGGGAGACGCCCATGATGCGAAGGATGACGTTCCTCGCCGGCTTCGCCGCCGGCTACGTCGTCGGTGCGCGAGCGGGCCGCGAGCGCTACGAGCAGATCGCCAGCGCCGGTCGCACGCTGATGAGCAACCCGAAGGTGCAGCAGACCACCGACATGGCCAAGCACCAGGCCGCCGACCTCGCCGAGACGGCGAAGTCGCAGGCTGCCGGCCTGGCCGACACGGCCAAGACCCGGGTCCACGACAAGATCGAGGAGCGCCGCTCGGGCGGCGACGACTCGTCGGGCAGCATGTCCGGCAGCAGCACGTCCCCGAGCACGATGCCCACCGGCGCGGCCGACGACAGCGTCTTCGTCGTCGACCTCAACGACCACGTCGGCACCGGCACCGGGCCGACCGGCACCAACGACCGAATGGGGCTCTGACCCGCACGTGAGCATCCCGAACCCTGAGAACTGGGCCAACGACGCGGCCTTCCCCGACGTCGTCGACGACGCCTACCCCGAGCGCGAGCGCCTGGTCGACCCGGAGGAGCCCGCGCTCCCCGGCGACCGCTACATCGGCGTCGACGCCGTGGGCACGACCGTGGAGGAGGAGATCGAGGGCGAGTCGCTCGACCAGAAGGTCGCCCGCGAGGTGCCCGACACGATCGCCGACCCGCGCGACGACCGGCCCCGCGAGGCCGAGGGCTACGTCGACGAGTCGGGCGACCCCGACACCCTCGAGGCCGGCGACGTCTACGCCGGGCGGCTGGTCCAGCCCGACGAGGGCGCTCACTCCGACGACGAGGACGACGAGGTCGCCTCTGCCTACCTCCACGGCGAGACCGACGCGTCTCCCGAGGAGCTCGCCATGCACGTCCGCGAGGCCTAGGTCCTGATGCCCCGACTCCGGCGCGCCGACTGCTCGAAGCCAGGCATCCGGCGGCGGCGCGCCGGCAAGGGGTGGGCCTACTACGGCCCCGACGGGTCCAAGATCATCGACCCCGCGGTCAAGGCCCGCCTCGACGCGCTCGTCCTGCCGCCGGCGTGGAAGGACGTGTGGATCTGCCCGTGGCCCAACGGCCACATCCAGGCTCTCGGCACCGACGCAGCCGGCCGCCGGCAGTACCGCTACCACGAGCAGTGGCGCATCGAGCGCGACCGCGCGAAGCACGACCGGGTGCTCACCTTCGCCCAGAGCCTGCCCGAGGCGCGCGACCGCGTCGCCGCCGACCTGTCGGGCACCTCCATGAGCCGCGCGCGCGCGCTCGCCTGCGCCTTCCGGCTGCTCGACCTCGGGTTCTTCCGGGTCGGCAGCGAGGAGTACGCCGAGGAGAACGGCACCTACGGCCTCGCCACCATGCGCCGCGAGCACGTCACGGTCACCGGTCGCGAGGTGGTGTTCGAGTACACCGCCAAGAGCTCCAAGCACCGGGTGCAGTCGATCGTCGACGACGACGTGCTCGCCGTCGTGCAGGAGCTGCTGGACCGCGACGACGCGAACCCCGAGCTGCTGGCCTTCCGCACCGACGACGGCGCCGGCGAGTGGTGCGACGTGAAGTCCGTCGACATCAACGACTACGTCAAGCAGGTCACCGGCTGCGAGGTGAGCGCCAAGGACTTCCGCACCTGGCACGCCACCGTCCTGATGGCCGTGGCGCTCGCGGTGTCGTCGAACGCGGCGGCGAGCCCGTCGGCGCGCAAGCGAGCGGTCTCGCGGGGGGTGACGGAGGTGAGCACCTACCTCGGCAACACTCCCGCGGTGTGCCGCAAGTCCTACATCGACCCGCGCGTCATCGACCTGTTCGACGACGGCGTCACGGTCGCGCCGGCGCTCGAGCGGCTCGGCGAGGAGGCGGTCTTCGGCGAGCCCGCCACCCACGGTCAGATCGAGGCGGCCGTGCTGACGCTGCTCACGGGCCAGGTCGACGCGTCGCAGCGGCGCCTGCGCAGCTCGCACACGAAGGCCGCGTGAACTCCGCTCAGAGGTAGTCGCGCAGCTGCACCGCGTAGGCCGGCTGGCGCAGCTTTGCCAGCGTCTTGGCCTCGATCTGGCGCACCCGCTCTCGGGTCACGCCGAACTGCCGGCCGACCTCCTCCAGGGTGTGGACCTCGCCGTCGGCGAGCCCGTAGCGCAGCCGCACCACCTGGCGCTCGCGCTCCCCCAGCTTCTGCAGCACCTGCTCGAGGTGGTCGGTGAGCAACTGCGCGCACACCGAGTCGATGGGCGCCGCCGCCTCCGAGTCCTCGATGAGGTCGCCGAGCTCCGAGCCGCCGTCCTCGCCGACGGCGAGGTGCAGAGAGACGGGCTCCACAGCCGTACGCAGCGCCTCCACCACCCGCTCCGCGGCGATCTGCACGTGCTCGCCGATCTCCTCCGGCGTCGGCTCGCGGCCGAGGTCCTGGGCGAGGGTGCGCTGGGCGCGCAGGACGCGGTTGATGTTCTCGGCCATGTGGACCGGGACGCGGATCGTGCGTCCCTGGTCGGCCAGTGCGCGGCTGACCGACTGGCGGATCCACCACGAGGCGTAGGTCGAGAACTTGTAGCCGCGGGCGTAGTCGAACTTCTCGACCGCGCGGATCAGCCCGAGGTTGCCCTCCTGGATCAGGTCGAGCAACGGGAGGCCGCGGCCGGCGTAGCGCTTGGCCACCGACACGACCAGGCGCAGGTTCGCCGCCACGAGGTGGTCCTTGGCGCGCCGGCCCTCGCGGGCGACGGTCTGCAGGTCGATGCGCAGCACCACGTCGTCTACGCCCTGGGAGAGCCGCTCCTCGGCGAACAGGCCCGCCTCGATCGAGCGGGCGAGGCTGACCTCGTCCTCGGCCGTCAGCAGCTTGACCCGGCCGATCTCGCGCAGGTAGAGCCGCACGAGGTCGGTGACGCTGCCGGTCGTGGCGTCGAGCTGCGCGGGGATCGTGACGTCGGAGTCGTCGACGACGTCGGCACCGACCAGCGCCTCGAGCTCGGCGGGCGAGTTCGGGACCTCGATGTCGGCGAGGGCGACGAGCTCCTCGCCGTCGCTGGGCTCGCGGGGGGCTACCACTGCCGGCACGACAGGGGCGGGCTCCTGGGGGTGGGCGCTGCGCTGCGCGCTCATCGGCACGGACTCAGTCTGCTACCGGGCCGCTCGCGGCGGAGGGGAAATGGGCGCGCCGTCAGGTCACGACACGGCCACAACTGCACAAGTGGACCATCGAGGTCACGCTTCGCCCATCGACCGCTCACGCAGCGTCCTGCGCCGCGTCTCCAGCCGGAGGTACTCGCTCGACACCTCGGGCAGGCGGGCGGTGTCGCCCGAGGACTCCAGCTGCTGCATGCGGCGGAAGACGTCGGCGAGCGAACGCTCCACCGCGTACATCTCCAGCTTGGCGAACACCTCGGTCGCGTAGCGCGCCAGCTGCGTCGCGTCGGCGAACGGCGCCTCGACGGCCAGCGCGGCGACCAGACCGCGCACCGTCTCGTCGTCGCCGGCGGCCTCCGTGACCGCCGAGACCCAGACCGGCCCGCCGGCCGGCGCCCCGCCCGCGCGGGCGGTCGAGACCGCAGCGGCCACCGCGGCGTAGGCAGGGTCGTCGAAGGCGTCGAGGTCGAGCCCGTCGAGCACGCTGCCGACGGCCTGCGGCGACTGCAGCAGCAGCTTGAGCGCCTCGCGCTGCACGAACACGGTCGGGCCGCCGCCCGGTGCAGGAGCGGCGACGTGGCGCCGGGCGTTGCCCAGCGTGCCGCCCGCGCGGGCGACGAGCTCGTCGGGGTTGCTCAGGCCGATGAGGCCGGCGAGGCGCCGGGCGTACTCGGTGCGCAGCGCGACGGTGCGGATCTGGCGCACGACCTCCATGCCGGCGCGCGCCGCGGCGGTGCGGCCCTCGGCGCTGTCGACGTCGTAGCGCGCGACCGCGGAGCGGATCGCGAACTCGAAGAGGGGTACGCGGCGGCTGACCAGCTCGCGCACGGCCTCCGGGCCCTTGCGGAGGCGGACGTCGCACGGGTCGAGCCCGTCGGGCTCGACGGCCACGAAGGTCTGGGTCGCGAAGCTCTCCTCGAGCTCGAACGCCTTGAGCGCGGCGCGCCGGCCGGCCTCGTCGCCGTCGAAGGTGAACACGACCTCGCCGCGCAGCTCGTTGTCGACGAGCAGCAGCCGGCGCAGCACCCGGGCGTGGTCCTCGCCGAAGGCGGTGCCGCAGGTGGCCACCGCGGTCGGCACCCCCGACAGGTGCGCGGCCATGACGTCGGTGTAGCCCTCGACGACGACGGCCTGCGAGCGCTTGGCGATCTCGCGGCGGGCGAGGTCGAGGCCGTAGAGCACCGAGGACTTCTTGTAGACCGGCGTCTCGGAGGTGTTGAGGTACTTCGCCTCGATGCGGTCGTCGTCGAAGATGCGTCGCGCGCCGAAGCCCAGCACGGCCCCGGCGGAGTCGCGGATCGGCCAGAGCAGCCGGCCGCGGAAGCGGTCGTAGAGGCCGCGCGACCCGGTGCCGGCCAGGCCGGCGGCGACCAGGTCGTCGTCGCGCGCGCCGCGGCCGCGCAGGTGCCGCACCAGCGCCTCGCCGTCGCGCGGCGCGAAGCCGACCCCGAACATCTCTGCCGCCGCACGGTCGAAGCCGCGCTCGGAGAGGAACCGGCGCCCGGGCAGCGCGTCGGCCAGCAGCAGCCGCTCGGCGTAGAACTCGGCGGCGGCCTTGTTGGCCTCCATCAGGCGGCTGCGCTGGCCGGCGAGGCGGGGGTCGGCCGTCTCGCCGTCGGTGTAGCGCAGCGCGATGCCCACCCGGCCGGCGAGCTGCTCGACCGCCTCGGCGAACGAGAGCGAGTCGAGCTGCGTGACGAAGGAGATGACGTCGCCGCCGACGCCGCAGCCGAAGCAGTGGAACGTGCCGAGGCTCGGCCGCACCGACATCGAGGGCGTCTTCTCGTCGTGGAAGGGGCAGAGCCCCTTGAAGTTGCCCCCGCCCGCGTTGCGGAGGGTGACCCGCTCGCCGATCACGTCGGCGATGTTGACGCGCTCCTTGACGAGGGCCACGTCCTCGTCACGAATCCGGCCCGCCACGCCCGAAGTCTAGGCGCAGCGAGGGCCGGTGCCGAGGCGGCACCGTCCCTGCTGTGGACGAGCTGGTCGAGCTACTTGACGGTGAACCGGGCGTAGAGGCCGCGGAGCACCGGCGAGGAGCCGGCCTTGTCGCTGCGGTTGTCGGCGACGACGTAGTCACCGGCGGTCAGCGAGAAGTAGAACGGCGTACCGACTCCGACGCTGTCGAGGCCCGTGGCCGAGACGAACTGCGGCTCGCAGTTGCCCGGGCCGGCAGGCGTCGGGGTGGGCGTCACCGTCGGGGTCGGGGTGGGGGTCGGCGTCGGCGTCGGCGTCGGCGTGGGGGTCGGCGTCGGGGTGGGGGTCGGCGTCGGCGTCACGTCGGCAGCCACCGCCGCGGCGTGGGCCGTTGCCGTCGTGGTGGGGGTCGGCGTCGGCGTCGGGGTGGGGGTCGGCGTCGGGGTCGGCGTCGGCGTGGGGGTGGGCGTCGGCGTGGTCGTGTGGGTCGGCGTCGGCGTGGGTGTCGCCGCGGGAGCGGGAGCGCCGATGCACTCGGCCACCGCTGCCTCGGACATGCCGGTCGTCGGCAGCTTCCAGACGGTCCAGCCACGGGTGCCGCCCGCCACGTTGGACGACATCAGCCAGCCGTTGCGCGGCAGCGTCGTCTGGGTGAGCGTCAGGGCCTCGCCGCGGTAGGCGAGCGTCGCCGCGGGCGCAGCGAAGTGGTTGACCGACGCGACGCCGCCCTTGACCTTCATCGTGACGATGCGGTTGGCGTGGGTCGGACCCTCGTAGCGGTCCTCGAAGAACCAGTAGTCGCCGCGCGAGAAGTAGTCGCCGAACGCGCCGAGGCCGCCCGGGGCGACGGAGGTGCCGCCCAGGAAGCGCACCTGCCGGTTGAGGTTGTCGAGCTCGGCCTGCGCTGCGGCGGTCTGGCCGGCCTTGACGTCGGCCTCGTAGCGCGCCCAGTCGAGCACGAAGCGGGTCTTGGTGTAGGCCGGGGTCAGCGGCTGCACGACCTGCAGGCGGCTGGGCTTGGTGTCGCGCGTGCGCAGCTGCACGAGGTAGCGGCCCGGGTAGAGCAGCGGCGCGACCTCGACCCGGTTGTCGGCCGTGGTCACGTAGAGCGTGCGCGGGATGCCCGGGATGACGGCCGAGGTGTGCGCGGGCGCCGGGGCGGGGGTACCGGCAGCAGCGCTGCCCGAGCCGACCAGCAGCGGGGTCGCGGCGACCGCGAGGGTCGGGATGGCGGCCAGCATGGCCTTGCGTCCGAGATGCACGGGGCTCCTCCTTCGAAGCACGTCTGGGAGGACGCGCAGGGGAATTTCGACTGACACACGGAGGGAGACGCCGGGGTCGTGCCCGGGTTGTCTCCCGAGCTGAATTTTCCTGCTCTGCGCCTACTTCTGCGGTTCCGACCCGCGCAGCGAGGCAGAAATCTGGATCGCCGAGGTGTCGGTCAGCGACGCGACGGCGTCGACGACGACCCGGGTCCGGGCAGCGTCGTCGGCACTGGCGGCCCAGTCCTCCTGTGCCGAACGAGCGAGCAGCTCCGGGCGCTCCAGCCAGGCTGCGGCGATCTCCGCGAGCACCGTGCGCTGGCGCTCGAGCGAGGCCGCGCGGCCCTCGGCGCGCATGACGTAGGTCGCGGCGACGGCCTTGAGCGCCGCCACCTCCAGGACGGTGGGGTCGGGGACGTGGAGGTCGCAGGCGTACCGGGTCAGCGGGCCGTCGCCCGCCTGCGCGCGCGTCGCGCGCTCGGCAGCGAGGCAGAAGCGGCCGATGAGCGCGCTGGTCAGGCGCTTGAGCGCCGCGAGGTCGCGACGGCTGCCGTCGCAGGAGGCCGGCCACTCGGGCAGGGCGGTGAGGCGGCCCAGCGCTGCGGCCACGGCCGCGGGGTCGGAGCCAGGGGCGTACGCGTCGCACGCCACCCGCGCGACCTGCGCCACCTCGTCGGCGTCGGCGAGCGCCCGGAAGTCGATGCGCCCGCCCTGCAGGCCGTCCTCGAGGTCGTGGACCGAGTAGGCCACGTCGTCGGCCCAGTCCATGACCTGCGCCTCGATGCAGCGCGCGCGGTGGGGCGCGCCCTGCCGCAGCCAGGCGAAGACGTCGGCGTCGTCGGCGTAGGCGCCGTACTTGCCCCGCGCGGCGTAGGAGTCGGTGGCGAACCACGGGTACTTGGTCGCCGCGTCGAGGCTGGCTCGCGTGAGGTTGAGCCCGACGCTGCGGCCGTCGGGAGCGAAGACCTTGGGCTCGAGGCGCGTCAGCATGCGCAGGGTCTGGGCGTTGCCCTCGAACCCGCCGATGCCCGCCGCGACCTCGTCGAGCGCGCGCTCGCCGTTGTGGCCGAACGGCGGGTGACCGAGGTCGTGGGCCAGGCAGGCGGTCTCGACGACGTCGGGGTCGCAGCCCAAGGCCCGGCCCAGCTCACGACCCACTTGGGCGACCTCGAGCGAGTGGGTGAGCCGGTTGCGGACGAAGTCGTCGCTCCACGGGTGCACTACCTGGGTCTTGGCGCCGAGCCGGCGCAGTCCGCTCGCGTGCACGACCCGTGCGCGGTCCCGGGCGAACGGCGACCGGCCGGGATCGCGGGGCGGGTCGTCGACCCAGCGCTCGGCGTCGTGCGCGAGGTAGCCCGGCAGCACCCGGCTCAGCCGCCGGAGACGGACAGCTCGGCGTCGGCCGACGGCAGGCCGCTCCACTCGCTGTCGAGCCAGCCGTCCGGCAACGCGAGCCGCTTCTGCGGGCTGGTGCGCCCGCGCGGGCGGCCGAGCTCGGCGACGGGGAACGGCTCGTCGGGGTCGAGCCGGGCGAGCAGCGCGTCGAGCTCGGCGAAGCTCGACACCATGCCGAGCTGCTGGCGCGTCTCCGAGCCGACGGGGAAGCCCTTGAAGTACCACGCCATGAACTTGCGCAGCTCGCGCAGACCGCGGTCCTCGCCGGTCCACTCCGCGAGCAGCTCGGCGTGCCGGCGCACGGTCGCCGCGACCTCGCCGAGGGTCGGCTGCGCAGGCGGCGGCTGGCCGTCGAACGCCGCCGCGAGGTGGCCGAACAGCCACGGCCGGCCCAGGCAGCCGCGGCCCACGACGACGCCGTCGCAGCCGGTCTCGCGCAGCATGCGCAGCGCGTCGTCGGCCTCCCACACGTCGCCGTTGCCGAGCACCGGGATGCCGGTCGACTCCTTGAGCCGTGCGACCGACTCCCAGTCGGCCTCGCCGCTGTAGCCCTGGATCGCGGTGCGCCCGTGCAGCGCGATGGCCGCCGCCCCTTCCTCCGCGGCGATGCGGCCGGCGTCGAGGTAGGTGAGGTGGTCGTCGTCGAGCCCCTTGCGGGTCTTCATGGTGACGGGTACGCGGCCGCCCGCCCCGCTCACCGCCGCGCGCAGGATGTCGCGCAGCAGCGTGCGCTTCCAGGGCAGGGCCGCTCCGCCGCCGCGCTTGGTCACCTTGGGCACGGGGCAGCCGAAGTTGAGGTCGACGTGGTCGACGCCGTGGCCGTCGACGAGGATGCGGACGGCCTCGCCGACGTAGTAGGGGTCGACACCGTAGAGCTGGACGCTGCGCGGCCACTCCCCGGGCGCGGGCTCGAGCAGGTGCAGCGTCTCGGCGTCACCCTCGACCAGGCCGCGGCTGGTGATCATCTCGCTGACGAACAGCCCGCGTCCCCCCGCCGCCTCGCGGCACAGCTGGCGGTAGGGCGGGTTGGTGATCCCCGCCATCGGCGCGAGCACGACCGGCGGGTCGACGGTGAGGCCCCCGAGCGCGAGCTGCGCCCGCTCCGCCGTCACCGTCACGCCACCCATTCTGCCAGGGCCGCGCCCTCCCCCGCCTCTGAGCGCCTCCTTGGTTGGCACGATGTGACTTCTTGCCAGTCGGATTGGCAAGAAGTCACATCGTGCCAACGCAAGGCCTGTGGACGACGAGCGCGAAGGCGGCTCGGCGTCCACAGGCCCGAGTCGTCCAGTTGGCAGAGCGGCGTACGGCTGCTGAGCATGCGGCATGCCCCGTCGCTCGCTCCGCTACGACCCCGTCGCCCTCGACATGCTGCTCGCCCGGGACGACCGGGTGGTGACCCACTCGGAACTGCGTACGCTCAGGTTCCCGCTGTCCACCGCCACCTACCACTGCCGGGTGGGCGGGCCTTGGCAGGCTCACCTGCCGGGCGTGATCATCGCCCATTCAGGCACGCCGACGCCGCACCAGCGTGAGATCGCCGCAGTGAAGTACGCCGGTGAGGGTGCGGTGCTGACGGGGGCTGCAGCGCTGAGGCGTTCCGGGGTTCACCGAGTGCCGCACCCTGCTGCCTTGCGCGTGATCGTGGCAGCGTCCGTGCGTCGGCAGTCGAGACCCGAGGTGCTCGTCGAACGCTCGTACCGGGTTCCGGAACCGCGGCTCTTGGGTGGCATCCCGTGCGCGCCCGTCGCTCGGGCGCTCATCGACGAGTGCCGGCAAGGTCGGCCCCTTGACGACACGCGCAGCCTCGTCGCCGCCGTGGTCCAGGCCGGGCACTGCACCGTGACAGACCTGAAGTCGGAGCTGGTCGAGTGCCAGAGGCGCGGCAGCGGCATACCCCGGGCTGTCGTCCGAGAAGTCGCCGCGGGCGTCCGCTCGGTCTCGGAGGCCCGTGCTCGCAAGGTGCTGCTGCGGGCGGGACTTGGGCGGTGCGAGTGGAACGTCTCGCTGTGGGACGAGAAGGGCAACTTCATCGCCCGGCCCGACGGGTGGTTCGACGCAGAAGCCGTCGCCTTCGAGTCGGACTCCATGGAGTGGCACCTCAGCCCCGAGGACTACAAGCGCACCCAACGCCGTCAGAAGCTCATGGCCGCCGCGGGCGTGCTGGTGGTGCCCGTGGCCCCTAGCGACCTCGACCGTGACCCGGACGCCTTCGTCGCGACGATGAGGGCGACCCTCCTGCGAGGCGCTGCCCGTCCGCGGCCCCCGATCGTGGTCACACGCTCCCCCGCAGCAGCCTGAACGCGTACTTCGTTTGGCACGATGTGACTTCTTGCCAATCACATTGGCAAGAAGTCACATCGTGCCAAACAGGGGCGGCGGAGCCCGAAGGTCAGCAGCCGAGCAGGCGGGTGGCGAGCCAGGCCTCGACCTGGCCGATGGCGACCCGCTCCTGGGCCATGGTGTCGCGCGAGCGGATGGTGACCGCGTCGTCCTCGAGGGTGTCGAAGTCGACGGTGATGCAGAAGGGGGTGCCGATCTCGTCCTGGCGGCGGTAGCGCCGGCCGATCGCGCCGGCGTCGTCGAACTCGACGTTCCAGCTGCGGCGCAGCGTGGCCGCGAGGTCGCGGGCCTTGGGCGAGAGGTCGGCGTTGCGCGAGAGCGGGAGCACGGCGGCCTTGACCGGCGCGAGCCGCGGGTCGAGCCGCATCACGGTGCGCTTCTCCATGACGCCCTTGGCGTTGGGCGCCTCGTCCTCGCCGTAGGCGTCGAGCAGGAAGGCCAGAGTCGCGCGGGTCAGGCCGGCGGCGGGCTCGATGACGTAGGGCACCCAGCGCTCGCCCTTCTCCTGGTCGAAGAACGACAGGTCGGCGCCCGAGTGCTGCGAGTGGGTGCTGAGGTCGAAGTCGGTGCGGTTGGCGATGCCCTCGAGCTCGGCGAACTCGGTGCCGCCGAAGCGGAAGCGGTACTCGATGTCGACCGTGCGCTTCGAGTAGTGCGACAGCTTCTCCTTCGGGTGCTCGAAGAAGCGCATGTTGTCGGCGTTGAGGCCGAGCCCGACGTACCAGTCCCAGCGCTGCTGCAGCCAGTACTCGTGCCAGGTCTCGTCGGTGCCGGGCTCGACGAAGAACTCCATCTCCATCTGCTCGAACTCACGCGTGCGGAAGATGAAGTTGCCGGGCGTGATCTCGTTGCGGAACGACTTGCCGGTCTGCGCGATGCCGAACGGCGGCTTCTTGCGCGCCGACTGCATGACGTTGGCGAAGTTGACGAAGATGCCCTGGGCGGTCTCGGGCCGCAGGTAGTGCAGGCCCTCCTCGTCCTCCACCGGGCCGAGGTAGGTCTTGAGCAGCCCGTTGAACATGCGGGGCTCGGTGAACGCGCCGTTGGTGCCGCAGTTGGGGCAGTTGACGTCCTTGAGCCCGTTCTCGGGAGCCCGGCCGTGCTTGGCCTCGTAGGACTCCTCGAGGTGGTCGGCGCGGAACCGCTTGTGGCAGGACTGGCACTCGGTCAGCGGGTCGACGAACGCGCTGATGTGGCCGGACGCCGTCCACACCTCGCGGTTGAGGATGACCGCGGAGTCGATGCCGACGACGTCCTCGCGCGCCTGCACCATCGTCTTCCACCACTGCCGGCGGATGTTCTCCTTGAGCTCCACGCCCAGGGGGCCGTAGTCCCACGCGGAGCGGCTGCCGCCGTAGATCTCGCTGCTCGGGTAGACGAACCCCCGGCGCTTGGCGAGGCTGACGATGGTGTCGATCTTGGCGTCGGTGGCCACAGGGAGGTGCTCCAGTCCGGCTGGCGGTCGGCGGGTGGGAAGCAAGCAGGCTAGCGCGGCACCGCGATGTCGAAGGCAGAGGGCTCGTCGAGCGCGCTGACCATGACCGGCATCAGCGCCACCCGGGTCTCGCCCGAGCTCATCGCCCGACGCCCGGCCCCGATGGTGGCCCAGGTGCTGGTCAGCACCCAGAGCTCGGCGTCGTCGAGGCAGCGGCCGACCTGCGCGGAGACGAACCCCGGGCGCGCGGCGAGCGCGTCGACCGC
Source organism: Motilibacter peucedani (assembly GCF_003634695.1). Lineage (NCBI taxonomy): Bacteria > Bacillati > Actinomycetota > Actinomycetes > Motilibacterales > Motilibacteraceae > Motilibacter > Motilibacter peucedani. Next base: position 222,726 of record NZ_RBWV01000012.1, on the reverse strand, counting down.
GACCTGGGCGGCGTCGGCGAACGCCGCCGCCTCGGACACGGGTACGCGGTGGCGCGTCACGAACAGCACGCCGATCATGCTCGCACACCGCTACCCCTACGATGTCGTCATGGTTATCGTGTTCACCATCGCCTCGGTGCTCAGCACCGCGCTCGGCGGCGTGGTGGCGCTGCGCAACCCCGACCGTCTGCACCTGATCCTCGGCCTGACGGCCGGAGTGCTGCTCGGGCTGGTGCTCTTCGACCTGCTGCCCGAGGTCTTCTCCGGCGACCTGGCGCAGTTCGGCGGCGTACCCGTGCCGATGCTCACCGCCGCAGGCGGCTTCCTCGCGCTCCACGTCACCGAGCGCAGCCTCGCGATCCACTCGGGGCACGAGCACGAGTACGACCTGCACGCACACCACGACCACACCATCGGGCTCGTCTCCGCCGGGGCGCTGGTGACGCACTCGTTCCTCGACGGCATCGGCATCGGCCTGGGCTTCCAGGCCGGCGAGGCTGTCGGCATCACGGTCGCGGTGGCGGTCGTCGCCCACGACTTCGCCGACGGCCTCAACACCGTCGCGATCGTGCGCGCGCACGGCAACACGCCTGGGCGGGCCCGCGCCCTGCTGGTGGCCGACGCGACGGCACCGCTGCTGGGGGCCGCCTCGACGCTGCTGTTCACGCTGCCGGAGGGCTGGCTGAAGGCCTACCTCGGCTTCTTCATCGGCTTCCTGGTCTACCTCGCGACCTCGGACATCCTGCCGGAGGCGCACGCCGGCCATCCCTCGCGCCTGACGCTGATGAGCACCGTCGCCGGCCTGGGCCTCATGTGGCTCGTGGTCGGGCTCAGCTGAGCCCTAGGACGCCGACCCCGGCAGCGCGTTGGGCAGTGCACCGCCGTAGCGGCGGTCACGACGCGCGTACTCCTCGATCGCCGCCCACAGGTGGCGACGGTCGAAGTCGGGCCACAGCGTGTCGGCGAACACCAGCTCGGCGTAGGCCGACTGCCAGATCAGGAAGTTCGACGTGCGCTGCTCGCCGCTCGAGCGCACGAACAGGTCGACGTCGGGCATGTCGGGCTCGTCGAGGTAGCGCGCCAGCACCTTCTCGTCGATCTTGCGCGGGTCGACCCGCCCGGCCGCGACCTCGAGCGCCAGGGCCTTGGCCGCGTCGGCGATCTCGGCCCGGCCGCCGTAGTTGACGCACATCGTCAACGTCAGCGTCGTGTTGGACGCGGTCTGCGCCTCGGCGACCTCCAGCTCGGAGATCACGCTCTTCCACAGCCGCGGGCGCCGCCCGGCCCACCGGACCCGGACGCCCATGGCGTCCATCTCGTCGCGCCGCCGGCGGATCACGTCGCGGTTGAACTGCATGAGGAAGCGCACCTCGTCGGGGCTGCGCCGCCAGTTCTCGGTCGAGAAGGCGTAGGCCGACACGTGCGTCACGCCGATCTCGATCGCGCCGCAGACGACGTCGAACAGGCTCGCCTCGCCCGCCTCGTGGCCCTTGGTGCGGGGCAGCCCGCGCTGCTTGGCCCAGCGCCCGTTGCCGTCCATCACCACGGCGACGTGGCGCGGCACGAACTCACGCGGGACGGCAGGGGGCCGGGCTCCCGACGGGTGCGGCGGGGGCGGCGACGGCGTACGCCTCACACCCGCTCCACGAGCGGCAGCGAGCGCAGGCCGCGCTCGAGGTGCCAGTTGAGGTACGCGGCGGTCAGCCCGTGCCCCTCGCGCCGGCTGCGGTCGTCGGCGGAGTCGGCGACCGCCCAGTCGCCCGTGAGCAGCGCGCCGAGCAGTTCGAGGGTCGCGGGCGACGGCGACGCCGCGCCGACCGGGCGGCAGTCGGGGCACACCGAGCCGCCTGCGGCGACGGCGAACGCGCCGTGCGGCCCGACCTCGCCGCAGCGCGCGCACGCCTCGAAGCTCGGCGCCCAGCCGGCGACCGAGAGCGCGCGCAGCAGGAACGCGTCGAGCACGAGACCGGGGTCGTGCTCCCCGGCGGCGAGCGCGCGCAGGGCGCCGACGAGCAGCAGGTAGTGCTGCACCGAGGGCTCGCGCTCGGCGTCGGTGAGCCGCTCGACCGCCTCGAGCATCGCGGTGCCGGCTGTGTAGCGGCCGTAGTCGCCGCTCACCGCGCTGGCGAACGGCGTGAGGGTCTCGACCTGCGTGACGATGTCGAACGTACGGCCCGTGTGCAGCTGCAGGTCGACGTGCATGAAGGGCTCGAGCCGCGCGCCGAACTTCGAGCTGGTGCGGCGCACGCCCTTGGCCACCGCGCGGATGCGGCCGGTGCCGCGGGTCAGGATCGTGACGATGCGGTCGGCCTCGCCCAGCTTCTGGGTGCGCAGCACGACGCCCTCGTCACGGTAGAGACCCACACCCCCATGCTGTCACGCCCAACCGGAGCCGTTGTGTCCGAACCGCCGCGCGTCACACGGTCCTCCACGGCGTCGTGGTGCCTGGTTGCCCCATAGCGACGACCAGGCACCACGATGTCGTGGGCTAGCGGGGGGTGGTGGCCCGGTTGACGGCGCTCACGACCGCCTTGAGCGACGCGGTGACGATGTTGGCGTCGATGCCGACGCCCCACAGCACCCGGTCGCCGACCGCGCACTCGAGGTAGGCGGCGGCGCGCGCGTCACCGCCGGAGGACAGCGCGTGCTCGTTGTAGTCCAGGACGCGCACGTCGACGCCGACCTGCGAGAGCGCCTCGACGAAGGCGGCGATCGGGCCGTTGCCGTGCCCCGTCAGCGTCACCTCGGCCCCGTCGAGCACGACCTCGGCGCGCAGCTCGTCCTTCTCGCCGTCGGCCGAGGAGGCGTGGTGGCTGCGCAGCGCCAGCCGGCCCCACGGCGCCGCCGGGTTGGGGAGGTACTCGTCGGTGAAGATGTCCCAGATCTGCTTCGGGCTGACCTCGCCGCCCTCGGCGTCGGTGTGGCGCTGCACGACCTGGCTGAACTCGATCTGCAGGCGGCGCGGCATCTCGAGCTTGTGCTCCGTCTTCATGACGTAGGCGACGCCGCCCTTGCCCGACTGCGAGTTGACCCGGATGACGGCCTCGTAGGTGCGGCCGAGGTCCTTCGGGTCGACCGGCAGGTAGGGCACCTCCCAGCGGAACTCGTCGACCGGCACCCCGGCGGCCGCCGCGTCGCGCTCCATCCAGGCCAGGCCCTTGTTGATCGCGTCCTGGTGGGAGCCGCTGAACGCGGTGAAGACCAGGTCGCCGCCGTAGGGGTGGCGCTCGCCGACGGGCAGCTGGTTGCAGTACTCGACCGTGCGGCGGATCTCGTCGATGCCGCGGAAGTCGATCATGGGGTCGACGCCGTGGGCGACGAGGTTCATGCCGAGGGTGACCAGGCAGACGTTGCCCGTGCGCTCGCCGTTGCCGAACAGCGTGCCCTCGATGCGGTCGGCGCCGGCCAGGTAGCCGAGCTCGGCGGCGGCGACACCCGTGCCCCGGTCGTTGTGCGGGTGCAGGCTCAGCGTCACCGAGTCGCGGTAGGCCAGGTTGCGGTGCATCCACTCGATCGAGTCGGCGTAGACGTTGGGCGTCGCCATCTCGACGGTGGCCGGCAGGTTGAGGATCGTCTTGCGGTCGGGGCTCGGCTGCAGCACGTCGTTGACGGCGTCGCACACGCGCAGCGCGTAGTCGAGCTCGGTGCCGGTGTAGGACTCCGGCGAGTACTCGAAGTAGACGTCGGTGCCGGTCAGCTCCTCGGCGTACTTGCGGCACAGGGCGGCGCCCTGCGTCGCGATGGCCTGGATGCCGTCCATGTCCTGCTCGAAGACCACCCGGCGCTGCAGCGTCGAGGTCGAGTTGTAGAAGTGGACGATCGCCTGCTTGGCGCCCCGGATCGACTCGAAGGTCCGCTCGATGAGGTGCTCGCGGCATTGCGTCAGCACCTGGATGACCACGTCGTCGGGGATGAGGTCCTCCTCGATGAGCTGGCGGACGAAGTCGAAGTCCGTCTGGCTCGCCGAGGGGAAGCCGACCTCGATCTCCTTGTAGCCCATCCGCACCAGCAGCTCGAACATCGCGCGCTTGCGGGCGGGGCTCATCGGGTCGATCAGGGCCTGGTTGCCGTCGCGCAGGTCGACCGAGCACCACTGCGGGGCCCGGGTGATCTGCTTCGAGGGCCAGGTGCGGTCGGGCAGGTCGACCGGGATGAAGGAGGTGTAGCGGTCCCAGCGCATCGGGCTGGGCTGTTGCTGGTTCTTCACGGGGAGTTCCTCGTCTGTGTCGGAGCGCCGGGCGGCCGGCATGCACGACTCCGCGACGAGAGCCCGACCGCTATGCGGCCTCGTCGCGGCAGATAAGGAGGAGGGTGCCCAGCACGGAGCCAGCCTAGGCCACCGCTCCGTCCCGGCGCCAGCAGGTGCGGTTCACACGCCGTACGCGCCGGAGCCCTCGAGCGCGGACGCCAGCGCCGCCGCCACGTCGGGGGCCCGCTCGACGGGCAGGCACGCGGTGGTGATGCGGACCGCCGGCGCGCTGCGCTGGCGGTAGCGGGCGCCGGGCGCCACTGCGTAGCCGCCGGCGAGCGTGCCGGCGAGCGCCGTGGCCTCGTCGCGCACCGGCACCCAGACGTTGAGGCCCGTGCGGCCGTGCGACGCGACGCCTCGCTCGCGCAGCGCCGACCGGAGTGCCTCGCGGCGCTCGTCGTAGACCCGGCCGGCGGCGTGCGCCGCGTCGGCGTGGCGCTCCCACGCGGCGGCGGTCGCACCCTGCAGCAGCAGGCTGACCCAGCCCTGCCCGAGCCGGAAGCGCCCCTCGACGCGTGCGGCGGTCGTCTCGTCGGCGGCCATGACCGCGCAGCGCAGGTCGGGCCCGTAGGCCTTGGACGCGGACCGCAGGTGGGCCCAGTGCTCGGTCGCGCCGGCCAGCGTCGCGAGCGGCAGCGCCGTCAGGTCGGCGCCGTGGTCGTCCTCGACGACCAGCGTGCCGGGCCGGCCGGCGAGCAGGGTACGCAGCTCCCCCGCCCGCTCGGCGCTGACGGCCGCTCCGGTCGGGTTGTGGGCGCGGGCCGTGACCACGACGCCGCGGGCGCCAGTGGCCAGGGCGGCCGCGAGCGAGCCCGGCACGGGCCCGTCGTCGTCGCACTCGAGCGGCTCGGCGACTAGCCCGAGCGCGCCGGCCAGGTCGAGCACGTTCGCCCAGCCGGGGTCCTCGACGGCCAGCCGGTCGCCCGGGCGCAGGTGGGCGAGCAGGACGCGCTCGATCCCGTCGAGGGCGCCGGAGGCCGCCACCAGGTGGTCCGCCGGCACGCCCACGGCGTCTAACCGCCGGCGCGCGACCTGCTCGAGCGCAGTCAGCAGCCGGGACGACCGTCCGTGCGGGTAGCCCTCGGACACTGTGCCCCTAGCAGGCAGCTCGAGCGGCGGGAGCAGCGCCGGGTCGGGGCCGCCCTGGGTCAGGTCGACCACCCCGGGGGGCAGCGCGCCGAGCCCGAGGGAGCCGCGGGACGCCACGGGCGGGCGCGCACGCACCCGGGTGCCGGCCCGCCCGGCGGTCTCGACGAGGCCGCGCTCGCGCGCCGCGCGGTAGGCGGCCGCGACAGTGTTGGCGTCTACCCCGACCAGGCCGGCCAGCGTCCGGATCGGGGGCAGCTGCTGCCCGGCGGCGAGCGAGCCTTCGCGCACCGCCTGCTCGAGACGCTCGGCGATGCCGGCCGCGCCGGGCGCACGCAGCAGCTCGGCAATGCGGTCGACGTCGACAGTCATGGGCCCTATCGTACTAGCCATGACCGCTCATTGCACTAGTGCAGACACTCCCCGGCCGCACCGCAAGCTCGACCGCTACCGCCCGGACGACGAGGCCCGCGCCTTCCTCGACTCGCAGCTGGTCGGCCACCTGGCCTACGTCAGCGCGGGCGGGCGGCCGCACGCGGTGCCGATGATGTACGCGCGGGTGGGCGACGTGGTCTACCTGCACGGCTCGACCGGTGCGGGCACGGCGCTGCGCACCCGCGGCGGGCCGCTGCCGGCGTCGTTCAGCGTCACCTCGGTCGAGGGACTGGTGCTGGCCCGCGCGGCGGTGCACCACAGCCTGCAGTTCCGCTCGGTCGTGGTGCACGGCGAGCTCAGCACCGTGACCGACGAGCACGCCAAGCGGGTGGCGTTCGACGTGCTCGTCGACGCGGTGGCCGCCGGCCGGTCGGCGCAGTGCCGGCCGGCCAGCAGCAAGGAGCTCGCGTCCACCGCGGTGCTGGCGCTCTCGATGGACCAGGTCGACCACAAGGCCCGGCTCCACGGCGTCGTCGACGACGCCGAGGACCTGGCCCTGCCCTTCTGGGCCGGGGTCGTGCCGCTCGCCGTGGTCGCCGGCGAGCCGCAGCCCGACGCCGGCGTCAGCGGACGCGCAGCGCCCGCGGGCTGCTGGCCGAGTGGGTGAACCCGTCGCCCGCCGGCACGTAGGCCCGCAGCTTCCAGGTGCCCTGCAGCGAGAGGCGGGCGGTGAAGCCGAAGCTGCCGTCGCTGCGGGTGGTGCCGATGAGCAGGGTCCGCCAGCGCTCGCCCTCGAAGCGCTGCAGCAGCACCTGGGCGCCCGAGCCGGTGTCGGTGACCCGGCCGGTCGCACGAAGGGGCTGGCCCTGGCGCACCGACGAGGGCTTGATGCTCAGCGAGACCCCGCGGGTGACGCCGACGACGACCACGTCGCTGCTGACCGCCGGCGCGCCCGTGACGCCGCGGAAGCGCCACTGGACGTCGAGCGTGGAACCGGGGCGCACGCGTACGGCTGCGCGGCCCGACGCGTCGGTGCGCACGGCCCGCGCGCAGCTCCAGGTGCTCGTGCCGCGGATGCGGAAGCAGGGGGTGACGAGCTGGCGGGCGCGTGGCTTCCAGCTCACGCCGTCGCTCAGCGTCGCGGTCACCAGCGACTGGCCCGACGTGCGCACCGAGGGCGGCGCGACGGTCACGCGGATGGCGCTCGCCGGGCGCAGCGCGCGGTAGGGGTCTGCCATGTCGTTGGTCAGCGTGACCAGCGGCGGGAGCGCGCGCAGCGGCTTGCCGTTGGTCTCGATGCGGCGCACGATCTCGTCGGCCGGCAGCGTGCCCGAGCTGCGCAGCAGCGCGGCCTCGGCCGTGACGTGCGGCGTCGCCATCGAGGTGCCCGAGAGGAAGCCGTAGGCCTTCGAGTAGTCGCCCTTGCTCAGCGCGCCTGGGACCGTGCTCCAGATCGAGACCCCGGGGGCCAGCACGTCGACCGTGTGGTGGCCGTAGTTGGAGAACGGCGCCAGCCGTCCGCGGCTGTCGACCGCGCCGACGGTGATGACGTTGGGGGCACGGGACGCCGCGGGGTAGGGCACCTCGACGCCGCGCCGGCCGGCCGCCTCGTCGGCGAGCGCCTGGTCGATGTCGACGGGCACGTCGACCCCGTGGGAGTCGACGACGCCGTTGCCGGCCGCCGCGACGATGACCATGCCGTACTCGGTGCCGAGCGCGGTGAACAGGTCGTCGATCTCTGCGCGGTCGGAGGCGTCGGCCGCCTCGATGCTCCAGCTGGCGTTGACCACGTCGACGCCGTGGAGGGCGGCGTAGACGAGCGCCTGGAAGATGCCGTCGGAGGTGCAGTCGGAGCCGTCGGCCTTCACGCCGAAGACCTTCAGCGGCACGATCGTGACACCGGGCGCCGCGCCGACCGAGCCGGAGCCGTCGTTCGCGGCGGCGATCGTGCCGGCGACGTGGGTGCCGTGCAGGTCGTTGAGCTCGCGGGTGCCGCCGTCGTCGAAGTACTCGGTCGGGTCGTAGACCGAGCCGTCCGAGTGGCAGAAGTCCCAGCCGTGGAGGTCCTTCTCCTTCGGCTTCGACGGGTCGAGCGCCACCGGCCTCGGGTTGGTCCAGATCGCCGGCGCGAGGTCGGGGTGGGTGATGTCGATGCCGGAGTCGATGACGCCGACCAGCGTCGAGCGGGTGCCGGTCGTGGTCTTCCACGCCTCGGGGCCGTCGATGTCGGTGTTGGGCACGCCGCGCAGCGCGATGCCGAGGTCGTCGTCGCGGACCACCTGGCCGTCGTTGCGCAGGCCCCACTGGAGCCCGGCCGTCAGCGCGTCGGGCGCGAGCGCCTCCCGGTGGATCGGCAGGTCGGGGATCGCGAAGCGGACGCCCGGCTCCCCGCGCAGCGACTCGGCGACCGCTTCGGCCGAGCTGCCGGCGGGCACCGGCACGGACTCCGTCACGGGCACCGAGGAGGAGGCGCCCGAGGGTGCGCTCGCACGCACGGCCCCGAGCGCGAGCGAGCGCTCCTGCGCAGTGGCGCCGCGGTCGTACCAGACGAAGACCGAGTGCGCGCTCGAGGCCGCGGCGGCGCTCGCCGCTGCCGGGCGGGCGGAGGCGGCGGGCGCGGGGAGCGCCGCGGCGAGGAGCCCCAGGGCCACCACCGACGGACCGGCGACGAGCAGGTGCGCACGGCGGGTGGGCCGCAAAGGCATGCAGAACTCCAGGATCAGTGGCGCGTCGAGGCGCTTCGGTCTCGCCGGTGGGGCGTCGTCGCCTCGGGCCAGAGGACGGTCGGGCCCCAGTGTTCCAGACGAGGCCCCGGAGAGCACGCACCCGGCGCGCCGAGTCGTGCACCGTTCTGCCCCCGTTCGCCCGTGGGTCAGAAACCCAGGCGTGCGAGCTGGCGCGGGTCGCGCTGCCAGTCCTTGGCGACCTTCACCCTGAGGTCGAGGTAGACGGCGCTGCCGAAGAGCGCCTCGATCTGGGCGCGGGCCGCGCTCCCGACCTCGCGCAGGCGCGCGCCCTTGGTGCCGATGACGATCGCCTTCTGGCTCGGGCGCTCGACGAAGACGGTGGCCGCGATGTCGATCAGGGGGCGGTCCTCCGGGCGGTCCTCGCGGTAGGCCATCTCCTCGACGACGACCGCGATGGAGTGGGGCAGCTCGTCGCGGACGCCTTCGAGCGTCGCCTCGCGGATGAGCTCGGCGACCATGACGATCTCGGGCTCGTCGGTGAGCTCGCCCTCGGGGTAGTAGGGCGGGCCCTCGGGCAGCAGCTCGACCAGCAGGTCGGCGAGCAGGCCGACCTGGTCGTCGGCGACGGCGGAGACGGGCACGACGTGGGCCCACTCGATGCCCACGTCCTGGCCCAGGCGCACCACGTCGAGCAGCTGCTCGGCGATCCGCTTCTTGGGCGCCGCGTCGGTCTTGGTGATGACGGCCACCTTGGTGGTGCGCGAGGCCTTCGCGAGCTCGGTGGCGATCCAGCGGTCACCGGGGCCGATCTTCTCGTCGGCCGGGATGCACAGCCCGACGATGTCGACCTCCGACAGCGTGGTCATGACGACGTCGTTGAGCCGCTGGCCGAGCAGGGTGCGCGGCCGGTGCAGCCCGGGGGTGTCGACGAGCACCAGCTGGGCGTCGGGGCGGTGCACGACGCCGCGCACCGCGTGGCGGGTCGTCTGCGGGCGGCTCGAGGTGATCGCGACCTTCTCGCCGACCAGCGCGTTGGTCAGGGTCGACTTGCCGGCGTTCGGGCGCCCGACGAAGCAGGCGAAGCCCGAGTGGTGGGCGCTCACCGGCCGGCCGCCACGGTCTCTCGCACAGCGGCGTCAGGGCCGACGCGGTGGACGACGGAGCCCGGGCCGGCGAGGTCGCCGACCGCGGCCAGGTCCTCGGCGCCGAGCGCCTCGGCCTCCGTGACCACGACCGCGGCCTCGAGCACCCCGGCGCCGCTCGACACGGCGGCCGCCACGGCGGCCTGCAGGGCGCTGAGGCGCAGGCTGGGCAGCGCCACGGTCGCGGCGGCGTAGGTGCGCCCGTCGCCGTCGCGGACGGCCGCGCCCTCGGGGCGGCCGAGCCGGGCCCGCGTGGACCGGGCGAGGGTCACGAGCTTGGCGTCCTCGGGCTCGAGGGTGGGAGTTGCGCTCACGAGTGCACCTGTTCCTGGGAGTCGTGCGAGGACGGCGGAGCGTCGACGCCCGCCGTGCCGTCCGTGGCGGTGGCGGCCTCGGCCGGGACCGGCAGGTCGACGAGCACGGTGCCGACGCGGTTGCGCCGGCCGAGCGAGGCCTCGGCGGTCAGCCGTACGCCCTCGACCTCCACCTCAGCCCCAGGGATGGGGACGCGGCCGAGGTGCTTGGCCAGCAGGCCGCCCACGGTGTCGACGTCCTCGTCCTCGAGGTCGAGGTCGATGATCTCACTCAGGTCGCCCAGGTTGAGCCGCGCGCTGACTCGCAGCCGCTGGTCGTCGAGGCGCTGGACCTCGGGCACGCCGCGGTCGTACTCGTCGGCGATGTCGCCGACGATCTCCTCGAGCACGTCCTCGATGGTCACGAGGCCTGCGACGCCGCCGTACTCGTCGATCACCACCGCGAGGTGGGTGCGGTCGGCCTGCATCTCGCGCAGCAGCGAGTCGACGGGCTTGCTCTCCGGCACGAAGGCGGGCGGCCGCATGATCGAGTCGACCTTCTCGGTCGACTCGCCCTCGTGGTAGTCGTGCGTGCGGCGCACGAGGTCCTTGAGGTAGATCACGCCCACGACGTCGTCGAGCCCGCCCTCGCCCACGACCGGGATGCGCGAGAAGCCGCTGCGCAGCGCGAGGCTGAGCCCCTGTCGCAGGGTCTTGCCGCGCTCGATCCAGACCATGTCGTTGCGCGGCACCATGATCTCGCGGACCACGGTGTCCCCGAGCTCGAAGACGCCGTGGATCATGGCCCGCTCGTCCTCCTCGATGACCGCGTTCTCCTCGGCCAGGTCGACGAGGTCGCGGAGCTCGGCCTCGGAGGCGAACGGGCCCTCGGCGAAGCCCTTGCCGGGGGTGATCGCGTTGCCCAGCAGGATCAGCGCCGTGGTCAGCGGGGCGAGCAGGAGGGCGGTGCGGCGGACGGCGGGCGCTGCCCAGAGCGCCACCGAGTCGGCGTGCTGGCGGCCGAGCGTGCGCGGGGAGACACCGACCACGACGTACGACACGACGACCATGACCGCGGCGGCGAGCAGGACGCTCCACACGCTGGTCCCGAAGGCGCGCAGCGAGGCGTAGGTGACGACGGCGGCCGAGACCACCTCCGCGCAGATGCGCAGGAAGGTGATGACGTTGAGGTAGCGCGCGGCGTCCTGCTCGATCGCCTGCAGGGACCGGGCGCCGGGGCGCGACTCGCGCACCGCCTCCTCGACGTGGACCCGGCTGACCCGCGAGAGGGCCGCCTCGACCATGGCGAAGGAGAAGGCCGAGACGACCAGGACGGCTGCGAGGACGAGCAGCCAGAGCGTGGTCACAACCGGCCGCCGGTGCGCCGGCGCTCCTCCTGCCAGGACTCGAGCAGCTCGCGCTGGCGGCCGAACATCTCGCGCTCCTCGTCGGGCTCGGCGTGGTCGAAGCCGAGCAGGTGAAGGATCCCGTGGGTGAGGAGCAGGTGGAGCTCGTCCTCGGTGGAGTGGCCCGCCGTCTTCGCCTGCGCCTCGGCGACCACCGGGCAGAGCACGACGTCGCCGAGCAGCCCCGGCTCGGGCTCCTCGTCGTCGCGCGTCGGGCGCAGCTCGTCCATGGGGAACGAGAGCACGTCGGTGGGGCCGGGCTCGTCCATCCACTGGATGTGGTGGCGCTCCATCGTCTCCACGTCGACCAGCACGACCGAGAGCTCGGCCTGCGGGTGGATGCCGAGCACGTCGAGCACGTGGCGCGCCAGCGCCGAGAGGGCCACCTCGTCGACGGGGTGGCCCGACTCGTTGTTGATCTCGATCGTCACGCGCTGAGTCCCGTCGTCGTGCTCACGCCCGACGACCTCGTCTGCCGTGGTCGCCCGGGGCGGGCGTCGCGGCCGAGGTGGCGTCGTGCCGCTCGTAGGCGGACACGATCTCGCTGACCAGCCGGTGGCGCACGACGTCGTGGCCGGTCAGCCGGCAGAAGGCGACGTCGTCGACGCCCTCGAGGATGTCCTGGACGACGCGCAGCCCGCTCTGGGTCCCGCTGGGCAGGTCGACCTGCGTCACGTCGCCGGTCACGACCATGTGGGAGCCGAACCCGAGCCGGGTGAGGAACATCTTCATCTGCTCGGCGGAGGTGTTCTGCGCCTCGTCGAGGATGATGAAGGCGTCGTTCAGCGTGCGGCCGCGCATGTAGGCCAGCGGCGCCACCTCGATCACGCCCTCGGTCATCAGCCGCGGGATCGTCGCCGGGTCGAGCATGTCCTGCAGCGCGTCGTAGAGCGGGCGCAGGTAGGGGTCGATCTTCTCGCTCAGCGTGCCCGGCAGGAAGCCGAGCCGCTCCCCCGCCTCGACCGCCGGCCGGGTCAGGACGATGCGGGTGACCTGCTTGGCCTGGAGCGCCTGCACCGCCTTGGCGACGGCGAGGTAGGTCTTGCCGGTGCCCGCCGGGCCGATGCCGAACGTGATCGTGTGGCGGTCGATCGCGTCGACGTAGCGCTTCTGGTTGAGCGTCTTGGGCCGGATCGTCTTGCCGCGGTTGGACAGGATCGAGAGCGTCAGGACCTCGGCCGGGCGCTCCTCGGTCTCGTCGCGCAGCATGCGTACGCTGCGCTCGATCGCGTCGGCGCTGAGCCCCTGCCCGGTGCGCAGCACGGCGACGAGCTCGGCGAGCAGGCGCTCGACGAGCGCGCACTCCGCCGGGTCACCGGTGAGAGTGATCTCGTTGCCGCGGACGAGGATGTCGACCGCGGGGAAGGCCCGTTCGACGACGCGCAGCAGCTCGTCGGCGGGGCCGAGCAGGGCCACCATGGGCTGGCTGGCCGGCACGACGATCGATGACGTGTGGTTCATATGGCTTCGATGCTACCCACGCTCAGCCCGGAGGCCACTGCATCGAGCGGCCCGCGAGCACGTGGGCGTGGGCGTGCCAGACCGTCTGGCCCGCACCGGCGCCGGTGTTGAACACCGTCCGGTAGGACTCGGCGCCCTCCTGCGCGGCCACGGCGGCCACCATCCGGCCCACCGCGGCGAGCGCCGCCGGGTCGATCTCGGCCAGCGCGGCGAGGTCCGGGGCGTGCACCTTGGGCACGACGAGCACGTGCGTCGGGGCCTGCGGGTCGATGTCGCGGAACGCCAGCGCCAGCTCGTCCTCCGCCACGACGGTGGCGGGCACCTCGCGCGCGACGATCCGGCAGAACAGGCAGTCGGTCATGCGGGGCAGGCTAGTGCGGGCGAGCGGGAGCGGGCGGCTAGTTCGGCGGGGCGGAGGAGTCCCGGACCACGAGCCGGCAGGGCAGCGAGTGCACTCCCGGGGAGGGCCGCCCGTCGATCGCCGCGAGCAGCAGCTCGCCGGCCCGGCGCCCGACCGCCTCGAGGTTGAGGTCGACGGAGGTGAGCGGCGGCCGGCAGGCCTCGGCGACCAGCGACCAGTTGTCCACGCCCACGACGGCCACGTCGTGAGGCACCGAGCGGCCCTCCTCGCGCAGGGCGTCGGTGACGCCGCGGGCGACCGTGTCGCTGCCGCAGAAGACGGCGTCGACGTCGGGATGGGCCTTCAGCATCGCGCGCACGGCGTAGCGCCCCCACGCCTCGCTCCACCCGCCGAACCACACGTCGCCGACCAGCGGGGTGCCCGCCTCCTCCAGGGCCTCCACCGCGCTGCTGGCGCGCAGTGCGGCGGACGCGTGCGACTGCGGGCCGGTCACGTGGGCGATGCGCCGGCGCCCGGTCTTCAGCAGGTGCTCGACGGCGCTGCGCGTGCCCTCCGCCTCGTCGCTGACGACGCTGCAGTCGTCGGGGTCGGCGGAGCGCGCGAACGCGTAGACGACCGGCACCGGGAGGTCGTGGCCGATCGGCGTGCGCGGCTCGGTGCGCCGGCCCGCGACGATGATCCCGTCCACGCGTCGGGCGAGCAGGGTGCGCACGTAGTGCTGCTCCCGGATCGGGTCGTCGCGACTGTCGCACAGGAACGCCGCCATCTCGCCGACGCCCAGCGCGTCCTCGGCGCCGCGCATGACCGGGATGCTGAAGCGGCCGTAGCTGTCGGTCGTGATGACGCCAACCGTGAACGTGCGGCCGCTGAGCAGGCTGCGCGCCACCGCGCTGGGCGCGAAGCCCAGCTCGTCGGCGGCGGCCCGCACCCGGGCGCGCGTCTCGTCGCGCATCGCGCCGCGCCCGTTGAGCGCCTTCGACACCGTGCCGACGGAGACCCCTGCGAGGGCGGCCACGTCGGCGATGCCGACGCGTCGTCCTGACCCGACCATGGCTTCTCCTCACCCCGTCCCCGCGCACAGAGTAGGGCACGCAACCGGTTTCCCGTGATCGAAACGAGACCCACGCAGGGGCTTGACGAGCTGGAGCGACCGTCCTAGTGTCCGTGACGAGAAAACGGTTGCGCGACATTTTCCCTCCCCGCCGCAGCCTCTCGCCCGCGTTCCGTGTTAACGCTCACGTGCTTCGCCCCGCCGCCTCTGGACGGCACCGCGACACCCGCTCGTGCGACCGGCTCGACCACCACCGACCTCGCGTCCGAGGAGACCCATGACGGCCATCCCCAGGTCAGGACCCGCGGCACCGCTGCGTCCGACCCCTCTGCGTCCGCTCCGCCTCGACGAGGTGGAGCTCTCGCCCGAGTCGCAGCTGGGCCGCTGGCAGCAGCTCAACCGCTCGGCGACGATCCCGCACTGCGTGACCAACCTCGAGAGCTCGGGCGTCCTCGACAACTTCCGCCGCCTGCTCGGCGAGTCCGACAAGCCCTTCACCGGGTTCTGGTTCGCCGACTCCGACCTCGGCAAGACCCTCGAGGCGGTCGGCTGGGAGACGGGGCGCAGCGGCGACCCCAGCTGGAAGTCGTTCCTCGACACCGCCGCGGACCTGATGGAGCGCGCGCAGGCCGACGACGGCTACCTCGACAGCTACGTGCAGGGCACGCCTGACGCGGTGCGCTGGGACAACCTGAAGTGGAGCCACGAGATGTACGTGGCCGGCCACCTGATCCAGGCAGCCGTGGCGGTGCACCGCGGCTCCGGCGACGATCGCCTGCTCGCCATCGCCCGTCGCGTCGCCGACCTGCTGGTCGCGACGTTCGGCGAGGGCGCGCGCGACCTCTACGACGGCCACCCCGAGGTGGAGACCGCGCTCGTCGAGCTCTACCGGGAGACGGGCCACGAGCCGTACCTCCAGCTGGCCAAGCGCCAGATCGACCTGCGCGGGCAGGGACTGCTGGGCGAGGACCGCTTCGGGCCGCAGTACTTCCAGGACCACGCGCCCGTGCGTGAGACCACCGAGGCCATCGGGCACTCGGTGCGCCACCTCTACCTCGCCGCCGGAGCCACCGACGTCGCCGTCGAGACCGGCGACACGGAGCTGCTCGAGGTGATGAAGAAGCTGTGGCACAGCGCTTTCGCCACCAAGGTCTACGTCACCGGCGCCCACGGCTCACGCCACCGCGACGAGGCCTACGGCGACCCGTACGAGCTGCCGCCGGACCGCGCCTACGCCGAGACCTGCGCGTCGATCGCCGCCTTCCAGTGGGGCTGGCGCATGCTGCTCGCCACCGGCGACGCGCAGTACGCCGAGGAGATGGAGCGGGCGCTCTACAACGCGATCGCCGCGTCGACCTCGCAGAGCGGCACGGAGTTCTTCTACTCCAACCCCCTGCAGCTGCGCACCGGCCACGACGGGTCGACCGAGGACAGCCCCGACCAGCGGCTCTCGTGGTACGCCTGTGCCTGCTGCCCGCCGAACCTCGCCCGCCTGGTGGCATCGCTGCAGGCCTACGTGGCCACGACGTCGGAGGCCGGCGTCCAGCTGCAGCTGCTGACCGCCGGGGCCGTGCGTACGACTGCTCCCGACGGCTCCCCCGTCGAGCTCCGCGTCTCCGGCGGCTACCCGTGGGACGGCGAACTCGGCATCGAGGTCTCTGGTGGCACGGCTCCGTGGGAGCTCGCCGTCCGCATCCCGGCCTGGGCGAGCGAGGTGCAGGTCGCGGTCGACGGCACCCCGGTCGAGGAGGCCGTGGGCAGCGACTCCTACCTTCGGATCACGCGAGACTGGAGCGCCGGCGCGCGGGTGTCGCTCGTCCTCCCGATGCAGGTGCGGGCGATCGCCCCGCACCCGAGGGTCGACGCCGTACGCGGCTGCCTCGCCCTCGCCCGCGGCCCTGTCGTCTACTGCCTCGAGCAGGCGGACCACGACGCGGTCGTCGAGGACATCCGGCTCGTGCCCGGCGAGCTGCCCCAGCCGCGCGACGTCGACGGCCCCGACGTCGTCCTCACGGGCTCCGGCGTGGCCGTGGCCCCCGAGGTCGACGAGCTCTACGTCCCGGGTGCCGCTCCCCGCACCACGAGCCCGCAGCCGGTGGACATCACCGCGATCCCCTACTACCGATGGGCCAACCGCGGCCCGAACGCGATGCGCGTCTGGATCCCCACGACAGAGAAGGCAGTCTGACGATGACTAGGACGAAGGTCGCCGGCGTCGCCGGCCTCGCCTCGCTCGCACTGGTGCTCACCGCCTGCGGCGGCAGCAGCGGCGGCGGCGACAGCACGGCCGCCAGCTCGGGCGGCGGCAGCAGCGCCTCGGCCGGCGGCGCGAGCGGCACGGTCACGATGTGGGCGCGCGACAACGAGAAGGGCTTCATCAACCTGCTCGCCGACGCCTACAACAAGAGCCACAAGGCGCAGGTGAAGGTGACGGTCGTCCCGGCCGCCAACTTCGTGCAGAAGTTCGGCACGGCGTCGGCGTCGGGCTCCGGCCCGGACATCGCCAGCATCGACCTCGTCTACCTGCCCTACTTCGCGTCGAAGGGCGTCCTCGAGGACATCACCGACGTCCAGAACAGCCTGCCCTACAAGGACTCGCTGAGCCCGGCGCACCGCAAGCTCGCGACCTACCAGGGCAAGACCTATGCGCTGCCCTTCACGGCGGAGGCGTCGGTGACCTTCTGGAACAAGGACCTCTTCAAGAAGGCCGGCCTCGACCCCGAGAAGCCCCCGACCAACTACGCCGAGATGCTGGCCGACGCCAAGGCGATCCGTGCGCTGGGCGGCGACACCTACGGCTTCACCATGGCCGGCCAGTGCGGCGGCTGCAACGTCTTCGAGTTCGCCCCGCACGTGTGGGCCAGCGGTGGCGACATCCTCAGCGAGGACGGCAAGACCGCGAAGCTCGACTCTCCCGAGGTCACCGACGCGCTGACGTTCTACCACGACATGGCGGCGGCGGGCGTCATGCCGCCGGCCGCCAAGACCGACAACGGGACCGCGCAGGCCGCGGCGTTCCAGTCGGGCAAGGTCGGCATGGTCAACCTCGGCGCCTTCTTCGTGCAGACGCTGAACGCCGACAAGAAGGTGGACTTCGGCGCCACGCCGATCGTCGGAAAGACCGGCGGCACCGCCTCCTTCGCCGGCGGCGACGAGATCGCCGTGACCAAGGGCGCCAAGAACAAGGCGGCGGCGGCGGAGTTCGTCAAGTGGGCCACCGACGAGGAGGCTCAGACGATCCTCGCCAAGAACGCGATCGTGCCGGTGCGCACGGACCTGACCGACAAGATCTACGCGC
Organism: Motilibacter peucedani; assembly: GCF_003634695.1. NCBI lineage: Bacteria > Bacillati > Actinomycetota > Actinomycetes > Motilibacterales > Motilibacteraceae > Motilibacter > Motilibacter peucedani. The sequence continues at coordinate 205,317 of NZ_RBWV01000012.1, read as the reverse complement.
CGCTGGACCCGCGCTACAAGGTGCTCGGCGACGCGATGTCGAAGGGCCGCACGCCCTACAGCGTGGTCGAGAACGCGATCATCAACGACAACAACGGCCCGTGGGCGAAGCTGCTGAACACCGCGGTGTTCGGCAACGACGTCAAGGGCGCTCAGGCGACCGCCCAGAAGGCCGCGCAGCAGATCATCGACCAGGGCAACTGACCCAGCGGGTGGCGAGGAGGCCGACGATGGCAGGGACATCCATGCTGACCAGGGTGCGGGGTGCGACGACCCACGACGCGGCGCCCGGCGGCCGCCCGCGGCGGCGGCGCACGCTGCAGCAGCGGCGCAGGCTGCTGGGCATGGCACTGGTGGCACCGGCGATGCTCGTCATCACCGTGTTCTTCTTCGTGCCGCTCGTGCTGATGCTGTGGATGTCGCTGAACGACTGGCCGATCCTCGGCAGCCACAGGTTCATCGGCCTCGACAACTACACCCGCGCCTTCAAGGACGCCGAGTGGCGCCACGCGGTGCTCTTCACCGTCAAGTACACCGTGCTCATCACCCCGGTGCTCTTCTTCGCCGGCCTCGGCCTGGCGCTCCTCGTGCGACGCGGGGGGCGCCCGGCCCGGGCGTTCCAGTCGCTGTTCTTCCTGCCGGTGGTCATCGGCTTCGCCTCCGGTGCCTACCTCTTCCTCTACCTGGCGCAGCCCGGGCTCGGCCCGCTCACCGACCTGGCGACGCACGTCGGACTCGGCACCCACGAGAGCAACTGGTTCTCGACGGCGACGAGCGCCCTGCTGGTGGTCACCGGCTTCGTGACGTGGAAGGTCACCGGGCTGCAGATGCTGCTGCTGATGTCGGGCCTGCAGTCGATCCCCGGTGAGCTGGAGGAGGCGGCCCGGATCGACGGCGCGTCGCGCTGGCAGGCCTTCAGGCTCGTCGTCCTGCCGCTGCTGCGCCCGACCCTCGCGCTGGTGCTGGTGTTCTCGGTCGCCGGGTCGCTGCTGGCCTTCGACCAGTTCTACATCATGACCTCCGGCGGCCCGTCGAACGGGACGATCACGGCGGTCTACGAGATCTACCGCCAGTCGTTCATCAACTTCTCGCTCGGCTACGGCGCCGCGCTCTCCGCGCTGCTCATGCTCGTGCTCGCCGCCGTCAGCGCCGTCCAGATGCTGCTCCTGCGTGGATCGGACCACTCGTGATCACCGACATCCGGCGAACCCTCCCCCGCGCGGCCTGGTGGGGAGCCTGCCTGTGCCTGGCGGTGCTGTTCGCCTACCCGCTCTACGTGATGGTCGCGCAGTCGCTCAAGTCGCCCAAGGAGGCTGCTGAGGCGCCGCCGACGCTCTACCCGCACGGGCTCTCGCTGGAGAACTACCGCTCGCTCGGGCACACCGGCAACGTCAGCTTCACCCACCACGTCATGAACAGCGTCCAGGTCTCGATCGGCGCGACGATCGGCACGGCGGTGCTCGCGACGCTCGCGGGGTACGCGTTCGCCAAGCTGCGCTTCAAGGGCAGCGGCCTGCTCTTCTTCGCGATCCTCGCGACCTTCATGATCCCGTTCCAGGCGATCATCACCCCGCTGTTCTCGATCCTGCACGACCTGCACCTGCAGAACTCCCTGCTCGGCCTGGCGCTCGTCTACATGACCTTCCAGCTGCCCTTCGGCGTCTTCCTCATGCGGAACTCGTTCGCGTCGCTGCCGGCGAGCATCGAAGAGGCGGCCCTGATCGACGGCTGCAGCACCCTGCGGGCGATGTACCGCGTCCTGCTGCCGGTCGCCGTGCCGGGCCTGATCAGCACCGCGCTGTTCACGTTCTTCACCTGCTGGAACGAGTTCTTCGCGGCCCTGATCCTCGTGACCGACGAGGACAAGTTCACCCTGCCGGTCACGCTCACCACCCTGTCGTCCAACAGCTTCGGCACCCTGAACTGGGGGGTCATGCAGGCCGGCGTCGCGGTCACGGTGATCCCGTGCGTCGTGCTCTACCTCCTGCTGCAGCGCTACTACGTGAGCGGCCTGGTCGCCGGGGCGGTCAAGTAGCGGTAGCGCCTCGGGGAGTCGCCCTGCACGATGGGATGCATGCGACGTACCCTCGCGGCCGTCGCGCTGTGCGCGGCGGCCGCTCTGGCGTCGGGCGGCTGCACCTCCGGGTCGGCGCCCGCCGCGAGCCTCTCCCGGCCCCCAGCAGCGGCGACCACGACGCCGGCACCCGCCCCCTCCTCGTCCCCGACGGCGACGGCGCCCGCGTCCCCTGCACCCCGTGCGGCACTGCCCGCCGTCAACGACCCGGTGTCGCTCCCGGCGCTGATGGCCAGGCGCTACGACGGGCGCGACCTCCGGCTCGGCAGGGTGCTGTCCCGCCAGTCGGCCTACACCCGGTATGCGGTGACCTACCTCAGCGGCCGGCTGCGCATCTCCGGCGTCATGGACGTGCCGACCGGCAAGGGGCCGTTCCGCACGGTGGTGCTGGCGCACGGGCACATCGACCTGTCGATCTACACCAGCGGGCGCGGCCTCGCGCGGGAGCAGGACTACCTGGCGCGCAGGGGCTTCGTCGTCCTGCACACGGACTACCGCAACCACGCCTCCTCGTCCAAGGACCCGGACGCCGAGCGCGACCTGCGGCTCGGCTACGCGGTCGACGTGGTCAACGCCGTGCTCGCTCTGCGCGCCTCAGGGCTCGCGGCCGTCGACCCCGACCGCATCGGGCTGCTCGGGCGCTCGATGGGCGGCGGGGTCGTGCTCGACACGATCGTCGCGCAGCCCGGGCTCGTCGACTCCGCCGTGCTCTACGACTCCGTCAGCTCGACCACCTGGCAGAACTTCCAGCGGTGGACCGCCCGCTCCCCCGACGGTGACCCGGTGCTGGCGGCGCACGGGACACCGCAGACCGACCCGCGCTTCTGGCGCGAGGTCTCCCCCGCGACCTACTTCGACCGCGTGCAGGTGCCGGTGCTCGTGCACCACGGCGAGGTCGACCGCACCTGCCCGCCGCAGTGGTCCAGGGACACCGTGGCGGGTCTGCGCCGCGCGGGCGCCGACGTGCAGCTGTTCACCTACCCCGGCCAGGACCACGCGTTCTACGGCGAGTCGTGGACCCGCTCGATGCAGCGCACGGTCGCGTTCTTCGAGCGCACCCTGCACGCCTGAGCGCGCGTCCTCACTGCACTGGCACGTACGGCTGCTGGTCGATCCGCATGCCGCACACCGGTCCGAGGGTCCACGCCAGCTGGAGCGGGTGCGTCTCGTCGGGCGGGGTGACGACCAGGACGCTGGCGCCCGGCGAGCAGGCGCCGTTCTGGGGGTCGCCGGTGCCGGGCACGACGCCCCAGTGCAGGCGCGAGGACACGGCAGCACCGGGCGCGAGCTCGGTGAGCGGCGAGGGTGCGCTGCGGTCGCGCGACTGCTCGGCGAGCACGGTGCCCGCCGCGTCGCGCAGCTCGACCCCGCCGAAGCCCTGGATGCGGCAGGCGGCGCCGGTGTTCGTGAGCTCGAGGAAGGCGTAGCGCTGTCCCGCCCCGGGGTCGCCGCGGGTGATGCTCGCCGACAGCTGCGTCGTCACGCAGCGAGGCGTGGACGCGGCGGTCGAGGACGCGGAGCCGGACGACGACGGGCTCGGCGACGAGGACGACGACCCGGCGGTCGTGCCTGCGCTCGTCGGCGGGGGCAGGACCGCGATGGTGCCGCTCGAGGTCGGGGTACCGCTGGCCTGTGCGCTCGTCGTGACCAGCGTCCCGCCGGGCAGCCCCGAGGTCGAGGAGCCGCCGTCGCCCAGCGCGGCGGTCAGGCCGACCGCCGCGGCGGCGGCGACGACGAGCCCGCCACCGGCGTACGCGGCGCGTCGCCTGCGCCGGGAGTCGCCGCGGGTGCGCAGTGCCGCGCCGGCGCCCGCGGGGGGCCAGCCGTCGCCGCGGACGCGCTGGAGCCGGGCGGAGAGGTCGTCGTTCGGGTCGTCGGTCATGGCAGGGACTCCTCCGAGTCGTCGAGCAGGAGCGACAGGGCGGCGCGGCCCCGGGAGAGGCGCGCCTTGACCGTGCCGGTCGGGACGCCGAGCAGCTCGGCGATCTCCGCGACGGAGCGGTCCTCCAGGTGGTGCAGGACGATCGCTACGCGCTGCGCCTCCGGCAGCTTCGCGAGCGCGTCGCGCACGGCGACGACGTCCTCGGTGGGCGGGGGCACGTCGGGCGGCGGGCCGTGGCGGACGAGCAGGCGCACCTGCCGGACCGCGCGGCGCCAGTCGCTCACCGCGTACCTCCACGCCACCGTGTGCACCCACGCGACCGGGTCGCGGTCGTCGTCGAGCGAGTCCCAGCGCTGCCAGGCCTTGAGGTAGGCCTCGGCCGCGCAGTCCTGGGCCCGGCCCAGGTCGCCCGTCGCGAGGTAGATGTCGCGGACGAGCCGCGAGCTGGTCGCCGCGTAGAACGCGTCGAACCGTGCGCTGTCGCGCATGCCCCACCTCCCTGTCACCGGGATGTACGCCCCTCCCGCCGCTCCGGTTGCATCCCTCCCTCAGGTCTACCAGTCGGCTAGCGTCGGGACCGATGCCCGAGGACTTGCTGCTCGCCGACCGCGACTTCAGGCTGCTCCTGCTGGGCCAGACCACGAGCCAGCTCGGCACGCAGGTCAGCGGCGTAGCGGTCCCCCTGCTCGCCGTGCTCGTCCTCGACGCCTCGCCGTTCGAGCTCGGTCTCGTCAGCGCGTCGGCGACCGTGTCGTTCGCGCTGGTCGGGCTGCCGGCGGGCGCGTGGCTCGACCGCGTACGCCGCCGCCCGGTCCTCGTCGCCTGCGACCTCGTGCGGGCGGTGCTGCTCGCGAGCATCCCGGTCGCCGCCGCAGCAGGCGTCCTCGGCATCGGGCAGCTGGTGGTCGTGTCGCTGCTGGTGGGCTTCGCACGCGTGTTCTTCGACGTGGGCTACCAGAGCTACCTGCCCGGGCTGGTCGGCCGCGACCGGGTGCTGGCCGGCAACTCGGCGCTCGAGGCCGTGCGCGCCACCGGCCAGGTTGCCGGGCCGGGGCTCGGCGGGTGGCTGGTCGGGGTGCTGGGGGCGGCGGACGTCGTCGCCGTGCAGGCGGCGACGTTCGCGGTGTCAGCGGTGTCGCTGCTCGCGATCCGTGCGCAGGAGGCTCCCCCGCCCGCCCGGGTGGCGCGGACCCGGCTGCGCGCCGAGGTCGAGGAGGGCCTGCGCTTCGTGCTCGGCAGCCGCGTGCTGCGCGCGCTGGCGCTGTGCAGCGCGCTGGGCAACTTCTCCTTCGCGGTCGCCTCCGCGGTGACCGTGGTCTTCATGGCCCACACGCTGGGCCTCTCGCCCGCGGCGATCGGCGCCGTCATGGCAGCCGGTTCGGTGGCCGTGATGGTGGGGGCCGCCTGCATCCCGTCGCTCGGCCGTTGGTTCGGGTCCGCACGGTTGACCTGGCTGTCCGTCGCGGTGAGCGCACCGCTGACGTTGCTGGGGCCGTTCGCCTGGGACTCCGGCGCCGCGTCGATCGCCCTGCTCGTCGTGAGCGCCGCTGCCGGCGAGGCGGGCCAGATCGTCTACGCGGTGACCAGCGTCAGCCTGCGCCAGCGGCTGGTGCCGGAGCACCTGCTCTCGCGGGTGTCGGCGACGAGCCGGTTCCTCATCATGGGGCTGTTCCCGCTCGGCGCGCTGCTCGGCGGCGTGCTGGGGTCGCTCGTCGGCGCCCGGACCACGCTGTGGGTGGCCGCGGGCCTGATGTGCCTGTCGTGCCTGCCGGTCGCGGCCGTGGTCGGCCGCGCCCGGGAGGTCGACGAGCTGTCCTAGTGGCCGCCGCACTGGTGGACGACCGGCGGCTCCCACGGGACCAGGCGCGACGGGTCCTCGTGCTGCGTACGCAGCAGCAGCCTCCCGCCGACGAGCTCGGGACGCACGTGGTCGCGGGTGACGAGCACCGCGTCGGGCGCCGGCTCCCCCGCCATGCTGAGCACGCCGTCGAGGTCGGAGACCTGGACCGCCTCGGACAACGGGAGCTCGCCCAGGAGCCTCTCCTGACCAGCGAAGACCACTGCGCGACCGCCGGAGCGGTCGCGCAGCGACTCGGCGGCCGCGGCGGCGCCGGCGTTGTCGGGGCCGGCGCTGGACCGCGCCGACCCCGACAGCACCACGACGGTCGCCCCCGCTCCTACTGCCGCCGTCGCCGCGGCGAGGACCGCCTCGTCGTCTGCATTCGACACCGCCACGGAAACGGCTTCGTGACGCCACGGCACCGTCACCACGTGCGTGCAGGCGAGCGACACCTCGCCCAGCGGGCGCAGGGCGGCGACGAGCCCGCCCAGCAGGTGCTCCGCGTCGTGGAGCTCGCGGTCGCACCTGCTGGCCCCCACGTACACCTCGTTGCCCATGGCGGCAGGGTCCCTGCTGCTCAGGCGACCGCGACCCAGATCGGGTTCGTGTAGAACCAGAGGTCCTCCCACGGCGACCCGACACCGGGGACGTCCATGGCCGGACCCTCGGGGTCGACCTTCGCGCCGAGCAGGCCGGTCGCCGTACGCCGTGCGTCCGTGCCGCGCAGGCGCAGGTAGAACGAGCGCTCGACGCTCTTGAAGCGCAGCGAGAGCGTGACCCGGCCGGCCTTCTGCGTGATGTCGAACGACTCGACCACCGCCGCGCTCGGAGCGTGGAAGGTGTCCTTGTCGGTCGCCGCGCCGGTGAGGAATCCGCGGATGACGTCGACGCGCTTGAGCAGCGGCCAGTCGCCGTTGTTGTTGGGGCGGCTGGCGAGGTCGATGGTCACCTCGAGGTCCACCCGGTCGCCCCGCCGGGCGGTGAGCACGCCGCCGAGCGTGGCGGTCGTCTGCGCGCCCGGACCGCGGTGGCGGACCTTTGCGGCGATGCCGTCGATGAGCTGGCCGTGGTCGACCCAGACGTTGCCGGCGCGCAGGCCGGCCATGACGGGCAGGTAGCCGAAGCTCGTCACGCCGACGTGGGTGCGGCTGTAGTAGCCGGGGAAGAAGTCGGCGCGGTTGGTCTGGGCGGTGCCGCTGTCGACCGGGTCGGGGTACTGGCCGTGGGCGTCGAACCACGCCTGGTCGTCCTGCCCGGTCGGGCGCACGAGGGTGTCGCCGAAGACCTGGTGGCTGTCGGAGTTCGCGGTGATCCACCACGGCTTGCCCTCGGCCAGCAGCGAGTCCCAGAGACCTCCGACGGTCGCGGTCATCCAGTCGAAGCCGCCGTGGGTGCGGTAGGACTCGATCGGGTAGCCCGGGAAGCTCGACGAGCCGGGCGCGAAGCCGTACTCGCCGCGCGCGCCGCCGGAGAGCTGCGAGGCCTGGTGGCCCGGAGCACCCTCGAAGCCGACGAACGTGCCGGGAGCAGCGTCGCGCCAGGCGCGCAGCTCGTGCGGCGAGTCGATGCCCTTGCGCGCCGGGTGGTTCGCGAACATGATCGCGTCGGCGACACGGCCGGCCTTCTTCTGCGCGGTCATCCACTCGATGCCCTTGATGGCCAGGGCCTCGTTGGCCGGCGTCACCGGGCCGCCGGGGGTCCCGTCGGTCGTGCCGGTCACCGCGCCGTCGAAGGTGTTCTCGAACTCCTTGAGGACCGCGACCTCGTTCGCGCCGGGGGCGACGAACACGGTGCCGTGCTCGGCGGCCGGGATGTTCCACTCCAGACCTTGGAAGACCAGTGTGCGGGGCGTCTCGACGCGCGCGTTCTTGACGTGCGGGTTGACGTTCTCGACGCCGAGCTTGGCGTGCGCGACGCTGCCGTGGTCGGTGATGACCAGCCAGTCGAGGCCGTACTCCGCGCCGCGGCGGGCCTGCTGTTCCGGCTTGTAGAGCGCGTCCGAGCTGAACTGGGTGTGGATGTGGTGGTCACCGGCGAGGTAGGTGTACTCGTCGTCGTCGACCGGCTTGGACTTGCCGTGGCCCGTCTCGGCGGCGACGGCGACACCGGTCGAGCCGAAGACCGTCAGGGCGGCGGCACCGGCACCGAGGACACCGGCCCCGCGCAGCAGGTCGCGGCGCGAGCGGTCGCGCGGGCTGAGCGCCGAGTCCGGGATGCTCAGGTCGGCGATGTCGCCGGCCAGGCCGGAAGACTCGTGCGAGTGGTCGTGCGGGTGGTCGTGCGTGTGGTCCCCGTGGTGGTGGCCGTGGCCCATGGCTGCGTCTCCTCGACGTCCGTCAAGCGTGCTGGAAGAGCTCGCGTGCGCAAGCACCCCGGACGCTAGGAGGGGCAGGGGTCGGGCAGCCGACGTCGACCTGACGCGTCGGTGAACGGCACGCGGCGTACGCGTGCGGCCGGCGCCTCTCGGACGGGTCCGCGGGCGGCGAGGCCCACGAACCTCGCGCCGGGCCGAGCAATTCGCATAGGCCTGGCGCGAGGTTGATCGCCCTGGCCGATCAACATCGCCGCGGCGGGAGCCGAGAGGTCAGCGCCAGCGGGGGGTGCGGCTGAGGACGACGGCGGCTGCGGCGGCGCCGGCGGTGGAGGTGCGGAGCACCGACGGGCCGAGGCGCATCGCGGTGGCGCCTGCTGCGGCGAAGGTGGCCAGCTCCTCGGGCGTGATGCCGCCCTCGGGGCCGACGACGAGGACGACGTCGCCCGACGCGGGCGGCTCGAGTCCCGAGAGAGGAGCGGCGGACTCCTCGGAGAGCACGGCGGCGACGGCAGCACCGGAGAGCAGCGCCGCGACCTGGCGGGTGGTCGCGAGGTCGGCGACCTCGGCGAAGCGGGCACGCCGTGACTGCTTGCCCGCCTCGCGCGCCGTCGAGCGCCAACGCTCGAGCGACTTCGCGCCGCGCTCGCCCTTCCACTGCGCCACGCAGCGCGCGGCCGACCACGGGACGACGACGTCGACGCCGACCTCGCTCATCAGCTCGACCGCCAGCTCGCCGCGCTCGCCCTTGGGCAGCGCCTGGACGACGACGACCCGGGGCGCGGGCGCCGGCTCCTCGACCAGCGAGCCGACGGCCAGTGCCACGGTGTCACCGGCGACCGACTCCACGGTGCACGAGGCCCGTCTCCCCCGCCCGTCGACGAGGTCGACGTGCTCGCCCGGCTCGACACGGCGTACGCGTGCGGCGTGCCGGCCCTCGGACCCGGCCAGCTCGACGCGCCCGCCGACGACGGCCGGCAGCGGCGCGAGGACGAAGACCGGGGCGGTCACCGCCCGTTGAAGGCGTCGCGCAGCCGGGAGAAGAAGCCCGACTGGCCGGCGCGGAAGGCGCCCTCGGGCCGCTCCTCGCCGCGCAGCTCGGCCAGGCGGCGCAGCAGCTCCTCCTGCTCGGCGTCGAGGCGGGTCGGCGTCGCGACGTCGACGTGCAGCAGCAGGTCGCCCCGCCCCCCGCCGCGCAGGTGCGTGATGCCTCGGCCAGTGAGCGGGATCGTCTGGCCCGGCTGCGTGCCCGGGCGGATCTCGATCATCTCGGGCCCGTCGAGCGTGTCGAGGGAGACCTTGGTGCCGAGCGCGGCGGCCGTCATGGGCAGCGTGAGCGTGACGTGGAGGTCGTCGCCGTTGCGGGTGAACAGGTCGTCGGGCTTCTCGACGACCTCGACGTAGAGGTCGCCCGCCGGGCCGCCGCCCTGGCCGATCTCGCCCTCGCCGGCCAGCTGGATGCGGGTGCCGGTGTCGACGCCGGCGGGGATCTTGATGGTGAGCGAGCGGCGGGTGCGTATGCGGCCCTCGCCGTCGCACTCGTGGCAGGGCGAGGGGATGACCGTGCCGTAGCCCTGGCAGGCGACGCACGGCCGCGAGGTCATGACCTGGCCGAGGAAGCTGCGGGTCACGTGCTGGGTCTCGCCGCGGCCGTGGCAGATCTGGCAGGTCTGGGTCGTGGTGCCGGGTGCGGTGCCGGCGCCGTCGCAGGTGGGGCAGCGGACGGCCGTGTCGACCTGGATCTCGCGGGTGGCGCCGAACGCGGCCTCGCGCAGGTCGAGCTCGATGCCGATGAGCGCGTCCTGGCCGCGGCGCTGGCGCGGCCGGGGGCCGCGGCCGCCCGGGCCGGCGCCGGAGGCCGCGCCGAAGAACGCGTCCATGATGTCGTTGAAGCCGAAGCCCTGGCCGAAGCCCCCGCCGGCGCCGTTGGGGTCGCCGCCCAGGTCGTAGCGCTCGCGCTTGGCCGGGTCGGAGAGCACCTCGTAGGCGTGCGTCACCTCCTTGAACCGGTCCTGGGTGGCCGGGTCGGGGTTGACGTCCGGGTGGAGCTCGCGGGCCATCTTGCGGTAGGCCCGCTTGATCTCGTCCGCGGACGCGTCCCTCGAGACACCGAGGACGGCGTAGTGGTCAGAAGCCACCGGGCAACGCTCCAAATCTGCAGGACGGGGTCATGACTCGGTGAGGATGTGGCTGACGTAGCGCGCGACGGCCCGCACGGCGCCCATGGTCGAGGCGTAGTCCATGCGCATGGGGCCGAGCACGCCGATGCCCGCGAGCGCCTGGTCGCCGCTGCCGTAGCCCAACGACACCACCGAGGTCGAGGTCAGCCCCTCGGGGTTCTCGGCGCCGATGCGCACGGTGAGCGAGGAGGTGCTGGTGGCCTCGCCGACCAGGCGCATCAGCACCACCTGCTCCTCCAGCGCCTCGAGCACCGGCTGGATGGTGAGCGGGAAGTCCTGTCCGAAGCGCGCCAGGTTGGCCGTGCCGGCCATGACGACCCGCTCCTCGCGGGTCTCGACCAGCGTCTCGAGCAGCGTCGACACGACGGCCGTGACGACGGTGCGGTCGTCCGCGCCGAAGGCGTCGGCCAGCTGCTCGACCCGGCCGGGCGCGTCGGCAAGCCGCACGCCGGCGAGGGCGGTGTTGAGCCTCGAGCGCAGGTCGGCGAGCAGCGTCTCGGACGCGGTGGCGCCGGTGTCGACCATGCGCTGCTCGACCCGTCCGGTGTCGGTGATCAGCACGACCATGACGCGGGCCGGCCCGAGCGCGACCAGCTCGACGTGGCGCACCGACGAGCGCGTGAGCGAGGGGTACTGCACCACGGCGACCTGGCGGGTGAGCTGGGCGAGCAGCCGGACCGTACGCGCCACGACGTCGTCGAGGTCGAGCGAGCCGTCGAGGAACGCCTGGATCGCCCTGCGCTCGGCGGGCGAGAGCGGCTTGATGCTCGAGAGCCGGTCGACGAACAGCCGGTAGCCCTTGTCGGTCGGCACCCGGCCGGCGCTGGTGTGGGGCTGGGCGATGTAGCCCTCCTCCTCCAGCGTCGCCATGTCGTTGCGGATCGTCGCCGGCGAGACGCCCAGGTTGTGGCGGTCGACCAGCGCCTTGGAGCCCACCGGCTCCTGGGTGCGGACGTAGTCCTCCACGATGGCGCGCAGGACGGCGAGCTTGCGGTCCTCGGTCACGGCGCACCCTCCCTCGCGGTCGACGGCGCCCGGGCGGGCAGCGGAGTTGGCACTCGGCCCGGGCAAGTGCCAAGTTTACCTACCCTGCGGCGTCTGGGTACTCCTAGAGCACGCGCGCCACCCACCGAGAGGTCCCCACCATGCCGCTGTTCACCCGCATCGTCGCCTTCGCCAAGTCGCCCGCCGGCCAGCAGCTGATCACCGAGGCCCAGCGCAAGGCCAAGGACCCCGCCACCCGCGCCCAGGTCCAGCAGCTCGCCGCCAAGGTGCGCGCGGGTCGCAAGGGCCAGCAGCCTCCCGGCAGCTAGCATCCGGCGGGTGCTGCCGTACGGTCCCTCCGCCCTGCCCGCCAAGCCCCGCAAGGTGCCGCCGCCGGAGGTGCCGGCGGAGATCGGCCTGGTCGTCGAGGACGTCCAGACCGGGTGGTGCGGCGCCGTGGTCGTCGTCGAGAAGCAGCCGGCCGGCACGCTCGTCGTCCTCGAGGACCGCCACGGCAAGCGGCGCTCCTTCCCGGCCGGCCCCGGCTTCCTGGTCGAGGGCAGGCCCGTGCGCCTGGTGCGCCCGGTCGCGGCGGCGCCCGCGGCACCCACGCGTACGGCCTCGGGCTCGGTCGCCGTCCACGGCGCCCGCGCGCGCGTCGCCCGCGGCAGCCGCATCTGGGTCGAGGGCAAGCACGACGCCGAGCTCGTCGAGAAGGTCTGGGGCGACGACCTGCGCGTCGAGGGCGTCGTCGTCGAGATGCTCGACGGCGTCGACGACCTGCCCGAGCGGGCGCGCGCCTTCGACCCGGGGCCCGACTCCCGCCTCGGCGTGCTCGTCGACCACCTCGTGCCGGGCTCGAAGGAGTCGCGGATCGCCGCACAGGCGGCCGGCCCGCACGTGCTCGTCCTGGGACACCCCTACGTCGACGTCTGGCAGGCCGTGCGCCCGTCGGTGCTGGGCATCGGGGTGTGGCCCGTCGTCCCGCGCGGCGTGCCGTGGAAGGAGGGCGTCTGCGAGGCGCTCGGCTGGCCCGTCGACCCGCCCGCGGCCTGGCGGCGCATCCTCGGCAGCGTGCGCACCTACGCCGACCTCGAGCCCAGCCTGCTCGGGCGCGTTGAGGAGCTGATCGACTTCGTCACTGCCACACTGGAGCCATGAGCCTGCCTCCCGGCCCGCCGCAGGGACCGCCGCCCGGCTGGGGCCCGCCGCCCGGAGGACCGCCGCCGGGGTGGGGTCCGCCGCCGGGGTGGGGTCCGCCGCCGGGGCCCGGGTTCGGCACGGGCTACGGACAGCCCACCCAGGACGACCGGCTGTGGGGCCTCGCCGCGCACCTGTCGGGGATCCTGGCCTCGTTCGTCGCCCTGGGGTTCCTCGGCCCGCTGGTCGTGCTGCTGGTCAAGGGGCCGAGCTCGCCGTTCGTGCGCGGGCACGCCGTCGAGGCGCTCAACTTCCAGCTGATGCTGCTCTTCCTGAGCATCGTCGCCGTCATCGCCAGCGTCGTGACCCTCGGGCTCGGCCTGATCGTCGTCGTCCCGCTGGCCGGCGTCGTCGCTGTCGTGGCGCTGGTGCTCATCGTCCTGGCGTCGGTGGCCGCCAACAACGGCCAGGCCTACCGCTACCCGGTCAACCTGCGCCTCGTGAAGTAGCCGCCCACGCTCTGACCAGGCAACGGGTCAGTCGACGAGGTCGCGCACGACCGCGTCGGCGAGGAGCCGGCCGCGCAGGGTGAGTGCGGCCCGGCCGTCGTGCCACGCGTCGCTGCGCAGCAGCCCCTCGTCGACGAACCCGCGCGCCGCCCGGGCACCCTGCGGCGCCAGCACCTCGAGCGGCAGCCCCGCCGAGAGCCGGGTCTCGAGCAGGATGCGCTCGACCCGCTGGTCCTCGGCGCTGAGCAGCTCGCGGGCGGCCGCCGGGCTCTGCCCGGACTCGAGCCGGCCGGCCCAGGCGGCGGGGTGCTTGACGTTCCACCACCGGGTGCCGCCCACGTGGCTGTGCGCGCCCGGCCCGAAGCCCCACCAGTCGGCGCCGCGCCAGTAGAGCTCGTTGTGCCGGCAGCGGCCGCCCGGCCGTGCCCAGTTCGACAGCTCGTAGCACTCGTAGCCCGCAGCCGTGAGCGTGGCGTCGGCGAGGGCGTAGGCGTCGGCCATGTAGTCGTCGTCGGGCGCGGCGAGCTCGCCACGGCGTACGCGTGCGGCGAGCCGGGTGCCGTCCTCGACGATCAGCGCGTAGGCCGAGACGTGGTCGGGCTCGCACGCGAGCGCCGCCTCCAGCGACACCGCCCAGTCGGCGAGCGTCTCGCCGGGCGCGCCGTAGATCAGGTCCACGCTGAGGTGCTCGAAGCCGGCCGCCCGCGCCTCGGCGACCGCGGCACCGGCGCGCCCCGGCGTGTGCACGCGGTCGAGGGTCGCCAGCACGTGCGGCACCGCCGACTGCATGCCGAACGACACCCGGGTGAACCCGCCGCGGCGCAGCTCGCTCAGGGCTTCGGGACCGACCGAGTCGGGGTTGGCCTCTGTCGTCACCTCGGCGCCCTCGGCCAGTCCGAAGGCGTCGCGCAGCGCGGCGAGCACGGAGACCAGGGCGGCCGGCTCGAGCAGCGTGGGCGTCCCGCCGCCGTAGAACACGGTCTCCAGCGGCGGCGCCGGCGCGCCCAGCACCCGCCGGGCGAGCGCGACCTCCTGCGTCAGGGAGTCCGCCCACGTGGCGCGGCTGACGCCCGGCCCGAGCTCCGCGGCGGTGTAGGTGTTGAAGTCGCAGTAGCCGCAGCGCGTGGCGCAGTAGGGCACGTGGACGTAGGCGCCGAGCGGCGAGCTGCCCAGCCGCGCGAGCGAGGCCGGGGGCAGGGTGCCGTCGGCAGGAGCAGGAGCTCCGTCAGGAAGCGTCGAGGGCACCTGCCCAGTCTCCCAGGTTTGAGCGGATGCCCCGGCAGGCATGCACGAAGTGATTGCTTCACCACGCTTGGTCACGCACAGGGTGCGGGGGGTTCGATGGTCTCGCTGAGGAGAGCTCTGCGGCGCGGGTGCTCGGCCGTGGCGGTGTCCGCGGTTGCGGGCGCGCTCACCCTCGCCCCCGCTTCTCCTGCTCACGCCGGCCTGCTCGACCCGCTGCTCGGCACCGTGCTCAGCCCGGTCACCGACGCGCTGGACACCACGGCCGGCCTGCTGCGCGGCGCCGCGTGGGGCTACTCCCCCGCCCAGACCCCGCTGGACCAGGTCTCGGCGGCGGTCGGGGCCGACGTGCTGCGCTCTCGCGGCATCGACGGCTCCGGCATCGGCGTCGCCCTCGTCGACACCGGCGTCGTCCCGGTGCCGGGCCTGAGCTCGGGCAACGTCGTCAGCGGGCCGGACCTCTCGCTCGACAGCGCGCACCCGCAGCTGCGCCACCTCGACGCCTTCGGGCACGGTACGCACCTGGCCGGGATCATCGCCGGTCGTGACGACAGCACGGGGTTCGCGGGCGTCGCGCCCGGCGCGACGCTGCTCGACATGCGGGTCGGCGCCTCCGACGGCGCGGTCGACGTCTCGCAGGTGATCGCCGCCGTCGACTGGGTCGTGACGCACAAGAACGACCCCGGCCTCCACGTACGCGTGCTGTGCCTCGCGTTCGGCACCGACTCCACGCAGGCGTACGCGGTGGACCCGCTCGCCCACGCGCTCGAGAGCGCATGGCGCGCCGGCATCACCGTCGTCTCCGCCGGCGGCAACAAGGGCTCGGAGCAGCCGCGCCTCGACAGCCCGGCGAGCGACCCCTACGTGATCGCCGTCGGGGCCGACGACACCCACGGCACCCGGTCGACGCTGGACGACTCGGTGCCGCAGTTCTCCAGCCGGGGCTCGTCCGGCCGGCACGTCGACCTGCTCGCGCCGGGCCAGTCGATCGTCTCGCTGCGCGACCCCGGCTCGTACGTCGACACCGCCTACCCCGGAGCGCGGGTCGGCGACCGGTTCTTCAAGGGCAGCGGCACCTCCCAGGCCGCGGCCGTCACCGCAGGAGCGGCCGCGCTGCTGCTGCAGGCCCGTCCGGAGCTGCGCCCCGACCAGGTCAAGGCGCTGCTGATGGGCACCTCGCGCCCGCTGCTCCTCGCCGGCGCGCGGGCCTCGGGCACGGGTCTGCTCGACGTGGCGGCGGCCGCCGCCGCCCCTGTCCCGGTGCTCCAGCAGGCCTGGCCCGCCTCCACGGGGCTCGGCTCGCTCGAGGCCGCGCGCGGCAGCGTGCACGTGGTCGACGGCGACAGCCCGCTGGTCGGCGAGCGCGACATCTTCGGGCACGCCTGGACCCCGGCGGACTGGGCTCCGGACTCGCGCGCAGGCACGGCGTGGTCGGACGGGCAGTGGCGCGGCGCGCGCTGGGCGGGCGACTGCTGGTGCGACACCTCGTGGGCCGGCACCGCGTGGGCGCGGGCGGCCTGGTCGCCGTCGTGGGCCGGCGACGACTTCGCCGGGCACGACTGGTCGAGCCAGAGCTGGTCGAGCCAGAGCTGGAGCGGCGAGGGCTGGCACAGCCAGAGCTGGTCGAGCCAGAGCTGGTCCAGCCAGAGCTGGAGCGGCGCCTCCTGGCCGGGGCGGTGACGGTCGCATGACCCGGGCGCAGCTCGCGCGCCGGGGCGGCACCTGGCCGCTGGTCCTGGCGGTCGCCGGCTGCTCAGCCGTGCTCCACGTCGTCGTGACCCGGTCGGTGGCGGGAGCGGCGGTCGCGTCGTCGTGGCACTGGTGGGAGCTCGTGCCCGCCTTCGTGCTCGCCGAGCTGTGCGTCGTCCACGTGCAGTTCGGGCGCGAGGCGCACTCGTTCGCGCTGTCGGAGATCCCGCTCGTCATCGGGCTGTTCACGCTGAGCCCGACCCACGTGGTCGTCGCACGGCTGCTGGGCGGGGCCGCAGCGCTCGCCCTGCGCCGCCAGCCGGCCGAGAAGCTGCTGTTCAACTGCGCCCAGTGGTGGCTCGACACCCTGCTCGCGGTCGCGATCTGGCGCGCGCTCGCCGGCGACGGCCCCGGCCTCGCGACCTCCCCGCGCGCCTGGGTGGCGGCGATAGTCGCCGTCGCGGTCGCGGAGCTCGTCTCCACCGGTGCGATCCTCGCCGCGATCTGGGTGCGCGAGGGGGCGGTCCCGACCGGCCTCGCCGTCCGCGGGCTGCTCGAGGGCCAGCTCGTCTCGCTCACCAACGTCAGCTTCGGGCTCGTGGCCTTCGACCTGCTGCGCACGAGCTGGCGCAACGCCTGGGTGCTGCTGGTGGTGGGCGCCGCCGTCTGGTCCGCGACCCGTGCGCACGTGAAGCTCCAGCGCCGGCACCGCCTGGTGGAGAGCCTCAACCGCTTCAGCCACGGCGTCGGCGAGCAGCTCGAGCTCGAGGCGACCGTCGCGTACGTGCTCGAGCGCACCCGCGAGCTGCTCGTCGCCGACTCCGCCGCTCTGGTCCTGTCCCCCGGCTTCGTGGGCGCCGAGGGCACCTCGCGCACCTTCGCCTGCGACGCGTCCGGCGTGCGGGAGCTCACCGAGCACCACCCCGGCACCCCGCAGGTCCCCGAGTCGGCCGACGAGCTCGAGAGCGCGCTCGACGGACCGGACGGGCGCATCGGCGTGCTGAGCGTCCACGACCGGCTCGGCGACGTCGGCGGCTTCGGCACCGAGGACGCGGCGCTGCTCGAGGCGATCGCCGGGCAGGCGGCGAGCTGGCTGCACAACAGCCGGCTGGCCGACCTGCTGCGAGAGCAGGCTGCCGCGAGCGACTACCGGGCACTGCACGACCCGCTGACCGGGCTGCCCAACCGGGTGCTCTTCACGCGCGCGGTCGACGACGCGTGCGGGCGCGGGACCGCAGCCGTGCTGCTGCTCGACCTGAACCGCTTCAAGGAGGTCAACGACACCCTCGGCCACGCCGCCGGCGACGACCTGCTGCGCGAGGTGGCCCGCCGGCTGCGGGCGATGGCGGCGCCCGACACCTGCGTCTCGCGCCTCGGCGGCGACGAGTTCGCGGTGCTGCTGCGCGGCGCCGGCGCCAACGAGGCGCTCGTGCACGCCGGGCAGGTGCGCGACGCGCTCATGGCGCCGCTGCCGATGTCGGGCATCTCGTTCCGGATGGAGGCGAGCACCGGCATCGCCGTGAGCCCGCAGCACGGCACGACCTCCGAGGCGCTGCTGCGCTGCGCCGACGTGGCGATGTACTACGCCAAGTCGACCCGCACGCCCGCGCAGGTCTACACCCCGCGCGCCGACGTCAACAGCGCCGCCCGCCTGGCCCTGGTGAGCGACCTGCGCTGGGCACTGCTCAACGAGGAGTTCCGGCTGCAGTACCAGCCCAAGGTCAGCATCGTCGAGGGCCGGGTCACCAGCCTCGAGGCGCTCATCCGCTGGCACGACCCGGTGCGCGGGGTCGTCGGGCCCGACACGTTCATCCCGGTCGCGGAGCAGGTCGGGCTCATCAGCGACCTCACCGACTGGGTGCTCGCCACGAGCCTGCGCCAGTGCCGCGCGTGGCAGGACCAGGGCAGCTACGTCTCCGTCGCCGTCAACGTCTCGCCCCCGACGCTGCACGACACCGACTTCGTGCAGGGCGTGCGCCGCCACCTCGAGCTCGCCGGCATCCCGCCGCACCGGCTCACGCTCGAGATCACCGAGGGCGCGGTCATGCGCGACCCGGCGCACGCGCTGCGCGTGCTCCACGACCTGCGGGCGCTGGGGGTGCGCCTGTCGATCGACGACCTCGGCGCCGGCCAGTCCTCGCTGACCTACCTGCGCCAGCTGCCCGTCGACGAGGTCAAGATCGACAAGTCCTTCGTCATGGGCATGTCGGAGGTCGCCGACGACGATGCCATCGTCTGCGCGCTGGTCAACCTCGTGCACACGCTGCGCCTGGCGGTCGTCGCCGAGGGGGTCGAGGACGAGCGCACCTGGCAGCGGCTGCGCCAGATCGGCTGCGACACCGCCCAGGGCTACTGGCTCTCCCGCCCGCTCGACCCCGAGCTGGTGCCCGGCTGGCTCGGAGCGCCGCACCGCTACATCGACCTGCTCGCCAGCGAGCGCGGCCGCCGCCGGCTCAGCGTCGCGGGCGGCACGGCGCAGCAGGCGCCCACGGCCTGACCGCGTACCGCGCTCTGCCCTGGGTCGGCGGTCGCGACGTCGACCTCGGCGGTAGCAGATGCGGGCCGGCGGTTGGAGGCTCGACTTCGGCGGTAGCAGCTGCGGGCCGGCGGTAGCGGGAGGGCTACCGCTGGGCCGGCTCCGCTACCGCCCACCCGCCAGCGCGCTCGTCAGGGCTGGCACGCCGCCTCACGGCGTACGCCGTGCTAGCAGAGGTAGGAACCTCGACCTCAGCGGTAGCAGCTGCGGGCCGGCGGTGGCAGCTGCGCTACCGCTGGGGCGTCCTTGCCACCGCTCGTACGCGCTGGTCGCGCCGCGGACGGGTCGAGCGGGGCGGGCTACTTCTTCGCAGGCGCGGCGTCGGTGGACAGCGCGGCGATGAAGGCCTCCTGGGGCACCTCGACCCGGCCGACCATCTTCATCCGCTTCTTGCCCTCCTTCTGCTTCTCCAGCAGCTTGCGCTTGCGGGTGATGTCGCCGCCGTAGCACTTGGCGAGCACGTCCTTGCGGATGGCGCGGATGTTCTCGCGGGCGATCACCCGGGCACCGACGGCGGCCTGGATCGGCACCTCGAACTGCTGGCGCGGGATGAGCTCGCGCAGCTTCTTCGTCATGTCGACGCCGTACGCGTACGCCTTGTCGGTGTGGACGATCGCGCTGAAGGCGTCGACCGCCTCGCCCTGCAGCAGGATGTCGACCTTGACCAGCTGCGACACCTGCTCGCCGGTGGGCTCGTAGTCGAGGCTGGCATAGCCGCGCGTGCGCGACTTCAGCTGGTCGAAGAAGTCGAAGACGATCTCCGCCAGCGGCAGGGTGTACTTGATCTCCACCCGGTCCTCGGACAGGTAGTCCATGCCGAGCAGCGTGCCGCGCCGGGTCTGGCAGAGCTCCATGATCGCGCCCACGAACTCGGTGGGCGCCAGGATCGTGGAGCGGACGACCGGCTCGTGGATCTCGGCGATCTTCCCGCCCGGGAACTCGCTCGGGTTGGTGACTATGCGCTCGCTGCCGTCGTCCATCACGACGCGGTAGACCACGTTCGGAGCGGTCGAGATGAGGTCGAGCTTGAACTCGCGCTCGAGCCGCTCGCGCACGATCTCGAGGTGGAGCAGTCCGAGGAAGCCGCAGCGGAAGCCGAAGCCCAGGGCCGCGGAGGTCTCGGGCTCCCACACCAGCGCGGCGTCGTTGAGCTGGAGCTTCTCGAGCGCCTCGCGCAGGTTCGAGAAGTCGTCGCCGTCGAGCGGGTAGAGCCCCGAGAAGACCATCGGGCGCGGATCCTTGTAGCCCCCGAGCATCTCGGTGGCCGGCTTCGAGACCGACGTGACGGTGTCGCCGACCTTGCTCTGGCGCACGTCCTTCACGCCGGTGATGAGGTAGCCGACCTCGCCGACGCCCAGCCCGTCGCCCGGCACCGGCTCGGGCGAGATGACCCCGACCTCGAGCATCTCGTGGGTCGCCTTCGTCGAGAGCATGAGGATGCGCTCGCGCTTGGACAGGTGCCCGTCGACGACGCGGACGTAGGTGACCACGCCGCGGTAGGCGTCGTAGACCGAGTCGAAGATCAGCGCGCGGGCGGGGCCCTCGGCGCGGCCGGTGGGGGCCGGGACCTGGCGCACGACCTCCTCGAGCAGCTCGCTCACGCCGACGCCGGTCTTGGCGCTGACCCGGAGCACGTCGCCGGGGTCGCAGCCGATGATGTGGGCCAGCTCGGCGGCGTACTTCTCCGGCTGCGCGGCCGGCAGGTCGATCTTGTTGAGGACCGGGATGATCGTCAGGTCGTTCTCGAGCGCCAGGTAGAGGTTGGCCAGCGTCTGGGCCTCGATGCCCTGCGCGGCGTCGACGAGCAGGATGCAGCCCTCGCACGCGGCGAGCGACCGCGACACCTCGTAGGTGAAGTCGACGTGGCCGGGGGTGTCGATGAGGTTCAGTACGTAGTCGGTGCCGTCGGCGCTCGCGAACGGCAGGCGTACGGCCTGGGACTTGATCGTGATGCCGCGCTCGCGCTCGATGTCCATGCGGTCGAGGTACTGCGCCCGCATCGAGCGGTCGTCGACGACCCCGGTCACCTGCAGCATGCGGTCGGCCAGCGTGGACTTGCCGTGGTCGATGTGGGCGATGATGCAGAAGTTGCGGATCACCGAAGGATCGGTGCGCCCTGGCTGCGGGGTCGCATCGGTCGCTCTGCGGGCGGTCGGCGGCACGGGGATGCAGGGCCTCTCGGGGAGTCGGGCGCAACGGGCCACGCCCGGCGGGTCGCGCGGGCGCGAGCACGTCCATGGTCGCACGCTGGGCGCCCGCGAGCGGGGTCCGGCTGGCGCGCTGCCCGGGGCGCAGCCGGGATTTGGGCGGCGGAGCGGCCGGCTGGTAGCCTGAGCAGTCGCACCGATGGACCCGGCCTCCTGGGCCGGAGCCCTCCTGCGACACACCAGACGTCCGCTCGACACCGGCGAGGCACTACTCCGTGGCGAACATCAAGTCCCAGATCAAGCGCAACCGGCAGAACGAAGCGGCGCGCCTGCGCAACAAGGCCGTCAAGTCGTCCCTCAAGACGGCGATCCGCAAGTTCCGCGAGGCCGCCGACGCCGGCAACACCGCCGAGGCGTCGACGCTGGCCCGCTCGGCCAACCGCCTGCTCGACAAGGCGGCCAGCAAGGGCGTCATCCACAAGAACCAGGCCGCGAACCGCAAGTCCGCGATCAGCAAGCGCTCGGAGTCGCTGAGCGCCTAGGGCGCTCACCCTCCCGCTCTGCACGTCCAGACCGCCAGGGACCCCCGGGCGGTCTTCGGCGTCCCCGAGCGGTGGGCTCAGCAGCGGTCGCGCTGGGCTCAGCCCGCGTCGCGCAGGCGGGCGACGGCCACGACGGCCCGCTCGATGGCGAACCCCGGCTCGGCCTCGCCGCCCTTGACCTGCACATCGGCTCGCGCGACCTCACGGATCGCGGCGGCGAGCGCCTCGGGGCTCCACGCACGGGCCTGTCGGCGCACGGTCTCGAGCTTCCACGGCGGTAGACCCACGTCGGCCGCGCGTGCCCCCCGGCCGGCGCTGCCGACCCGCACGATGCTGCGCAGCGCGCCGGCGACGGCCGCGGTCACGAGCACGGGGTCGGTGCCGGTCTGCAGCGCCCAGCGCAGCGCGACCAGCGCGTCGCCCGTGCGCCCCTCGACCGCGGCGTCGGCGACCGTGAACCCGCTGACCTCCGCGCGCCCGTCGTAGTAGCGGCGCACCGCGGCGAGCGTCACCGGACCGTCCACGTCGCTGGCGAGCTGGCTGCACGCCGCTGCGAGCGAGCGCAGGTCGCCGCCCACCGACTCGAGCAGCGCCTCGGCGGCGTCCTCGGCGATGCGGCTGCGCGACCCGCCGCCGGCCCGCCGGAACTCGTCGCGCACGAACGCGAGCTTGTCGCCGCGCTTGCGCACCTCGTCGCAGGCCACGACAGCGGCGCCGACCGCCTTGGCAGCGTCGACGACCTTCTTGCCCCGCGCGCCGCCGCGGTGCGTCAGCACGAGGGCCACGTCGTCGGCCGGGTCGCGCAGCGCCGCCAGCACCTCGGCGACGGCGGCCTCCCCCGCCTCGGCCAGCCCGTGCACCACGACGACCCGGCGCTCCTCGAACAGCGACGGGCTGACCGCCGCGGCGAGCGTGCCGCCCTCCAGCTCGGAGGCCTGGAACGTGTGCAGCTCGGTGCCGGGGTCGAGGTCGCGGGCACGGCGGACCACCGCGTCGACCGCGCGCTCGACCAGCAGCTCATCGGGACCCAGCACGAGCGTCACGGCCGGAGGAGCGCTGGGAGGGGCGGCGGGCGGGGTCACGGCGACAGCGTACGAGCCGGTGCCGACACCACCCAGAGCGCTGCGTAGGGCGCGAGCCACACGGCACCGTCCGGCGAGGGCTCGACGGCAGCTCCGGCGAGCGCGTCGAGCAGGTCTCGGTGCAGCCCGAGCTCGACCAGCCGGTCGACCGGCCACGGGCGCCACTCGTCGGTGACGTTGTAGAGCCCGAGCATCGGGCCCTCCGGGTGACGGCGCAGGACGGGCAGCACGCCCGGGTCGGCCGGCTCGAGCACCTCGGCGGCCACCGACGCGTGCAGGTGCGGGAGACCGGCGCGCGCCCGCGCCATCCGCGCCAGCCCGTCGAACATCCGCTGCTCTCGCGCGCCCGGCTCGCTGCGCCGCTGCGCCGCCTCCCAGTCCATCCGCGGGCGGTGCACCCACCGGTTGTCCGTCTCGTGGCCCGGCTCATCGGCCCACGCCGGGTCGTTGGGCAGGGCGAGCTCGTCGCCCATCCAGACGACGGGCACACCGCCCCACCCGAGCACGAGCGCGTGCCCGAGGAGCAGCCGGTCGACGGCCCGCTCCGGCTCGCCGGCCTCGACGCCCAGCAGGCTCGCCGCCGTGCCGCTGATGCGTCGGTCACCGGTGGCCTCGTTGGCCTGGAAGACGAGCCCGCGTGCCCACGAGCCGGGGAACGCCCCGCTGTACCAGTCGGACAGGAACGCCCGGTGGCCGGGCCCCGAGAGCCCGACCGCTGCGGCGTCGGCGTCGTCGACCGCCCAGCCGATGTCGTCGTGGCAGCGCACGTAGGTGACCCAGGCAGTGGTGCTCGGCACCGGCGGGAGCGCCCTCAGCGCGTGCGCCGCCAGCGTCACGTCGCGCGCCGCCAGCATCGACCAGAACTGCACCATCAGGCTGTTGTGGTAGGCGAGGTCGCTCACCTTGCCGTGGTGCTGGCCGGTGCCCAGGTAGTGCACGAGGTCGCCCGGCCCGACGATCGCTTCGGCCTTGAACACCACGGCGGGGCAGGCGATGCGCACGACCGCGCGCAGCGCCTGGGTGATGGCGTGGACCTCGTGCTGGTTCTGGCAGCTGGTGCCGAGCCGCTTCCACAGGAAGGCGATCGCGTCGAGGCGGAGCACCTCGACGCCGGCGTTGGCGAGGAACAGCACGATGTCGGCGTACTCGGCGAAGACGTCGGGGTTGGACCAGTCGAGGTCCCACTGGAAGGCGTTGAACGTCGTCCACGTCCACGCGTCGAGCCCGTCGTCCCAGGTGAAGTTGCCGGGCGCGAAGTCGGGGAAGACCTCGGGCAGCGTGCGCTCGAACTCGTCGGGCTCGGTGCGGTCGGGGAACACGCGGAAGTAAGCGCGGTAGCGGGGATCGCCGGCGCGGGCCGCCTCGGCCCACTCGTGCTCACGGGCGACGTGGTTGAGCACCAGGTCGAGCACGAGGCTGACGCCCTCGGCCCGCAGGTCGGCGGCGAGCGCCGACAGGTCGGCGAGCGACCCGAGGTCGGGGCGCACCGTGCGGTAGTCGGCCACGGCGTAGCCACCGTCGCTGTCGCCCTCGCGCGGCTGCAGCAGCGGCATCAGGTGCAGGTAGGTGACACCGAGCTCGCGCAGGTAGGGCACCTTCGCACGCACCCCGGCCAGGTCACCGGCGAACCGGTCGGCGTAGGCCGCGTAGCCCAGCATCGAGGACTCCTGGAACCAGTCGGGCGCCAGCGTGCGCACCTCGTCGAGGCGGGCCAGCTCGGGGTCACGACGGGCGAAGGCGCCCGCGGCGAGCTCGACCAGCCGCAGGGCCAGTGCGTCGGCGGCCTCGCCGTAGGGCGCCCGCAGCCCGTCGGCGAGGTCGCCCCACCAGCGGTCGAGGCGCAGGCCGAAGGTGGCGCGCCGGTGCTCCGGCTCGTCGGCGAGCACCCGCTCGGCGACGTCGAGGGCCGAGCGCGGCGCCATGCGCATGGTCCTGCCTCCGTGGGCGAGCGGGCTGGGGACGTGCACAGGCTACGTGCCCCGCCGGACGAGGGCGGGCGAGCCGTGGCGGACGACCACGGCGAGGTCGCCGTCGCGGTCGGTGCGTCCGACCAGCGAGCCCAGCCGGGTCAGCGACGCCACTGTGGCGGGCGCCGGGTGGCCGTAGTCGTTGCCCAGCCCGACGCTGACCAGCGAGATGCGCGGGTGCAGGTAGGAGAGGAACGCCGGGTCCTGGTTGGCCGACCCGTGGTGCGGCACCTTGAGCACGTCGACGGGCCCGCCGAGGGTCTCGGCGGCGCGGGCCATCAAAGCCTGCTGAGCGGGCGGCTCGACGTCGCCGGTCAGCAGCACGCGGAGGCCGGCCACCTGCACCAGCAGCACGATGCTGGCGTTGTTGGGCCCTGCTTCGGCCGCGGCGTGCAGCGGGGCCAGCACCCGCCACCGGGCGCCACCGACCGAGCGGACCTCGCCGACCTGCACCGTGCGCAGCGGGACCCCGGCCGCCCGCGCCCACCCGCGGACGCGGGCCACTTCGGCTGAGGGGTCGGGCAGCGTCGTGACCGTCACCTCGGCCACGCTGCGGTGGCGCAGCACGCCCGGCAAGCCCTCGACGTGGTCGGCGTGGAAGTGGGTGAGCACGACCTCGGCCACCCGCCGGACGCCGAGGTCGCGCAGGCAGGCGTCGACCGCCCGCGGGTCGGGGCCGGCATCGACCACGACCGCTCCCGAGCGGTCGCCGCGCAGCACCAGGGCGTCGCCCTGCCCGACGTCGCAGGCCACCAGCAGCCAGTCGCCCGGCGGCCAGTGCGGCGCGACCACCGGCTGGGCGAGCAGGGCGCACGCGCCGGCGACCGCGACAGCGCGCGGCAGGCGTCGCGACAGCACCGCCGGCAGGACGAGCACCCCGGCGAGCAGCAGCAGGGCGAGCACCGCGGCACCCGCGGCGGTGGGCGCCCAGGCGATCGTGCCGCCCGGCACGGAGGCCGCGACCCGGGCGACCGTCACGATCTCCGCAGCCGGCACTCCCGCGAGGCTGCCGAGCACCGCGGCCACCGGGGGCAGCGGCACCGACACGACCGCCGCGGCGACGCCGAGCAGCGTCGCGGGCGCCACGGCGGGCGCGACCAGCAGGTTGGCCGGCACCGAGGCGAGACTGACCCCGCCGGAGAGCAGCACCGTGATCGGTGCGGTGAGCAGGGCCGCTGCGACCGGCACGGCGAGCGCGGCGGCCACCGGCAGGGGTACGCGGCGGCGAGTCAGCGCGTCGGTGACCGGAGGTGCGACGACCAGCAGAGCGGCGGTGGCGACCACCGAGAGCGCGAACCCGAACGACACCGACTGCCAGGGGTCGAGCAGCACCAGCACCAGCACCGCGCACGCCAGGGCGGGGATGCCCGACCGTGCGCGCCCGGAGGCGAGCGCCACCAGGGCGACCACGCCCATGACGGCGGCCCGCAGGACGCTGGGCTGCGGGCGCGCCAGCTCGACGAAGCCTGCGAGCGCGAGGAGGCCGACGAGCGGGAGGGCTGCACCGCGTACGCGCAGCCGGCGGGCCAGGAGGAGCGCAGCGCCGACGACGAAGGCGACGTTGGCGCCGGAGACGGCGGTGAGGTGGGTGAGCCCCGCGGTCGTGAAGTCCTGGGCGACGTCGTCAGGCAGCTGGGAGGTGTCGCCGTCGACGAGTCCGGGCACCAGCCCGCGCTCGGGTGCAGGCAGCCCCTCGACGGCCCGGCGAAGTCCTGCGCGCAGGCGGCCGGCGGCGCGCTGGGCGGCACCTGGCCCGCGCAGCACCCGGGGGGCCGTGTGGACGGAGAGGACTCCGGCGACCGGCTCCCCGCGCTGCGGCGTCCCGAGCCGGCCGTCGGCGGCGACCCGGGTGCCGGGCAGGAGCGCCTCCCACCCCGGGCCGGTGGCGAGCACGGTGAGGGGCAGCCGGACGACGGCCACGCGGCCCCGAGAGACGACCCGCTCGACGCGGGCCGGCACGACCACCAGGTCGGCGCTGCGCTGCTGGCCGTGGGTGCGCCCGGCGTGGCGCACGGGGTCGCCGGTGACCACGAGCTCGGCCGAGGCGCTCGCCGACTCCTGGGCGAGCCGGACCACCGGACCGGAGCGCACCGGCGCGAGCCGCAGCCCGCCCACGGCGAGCGCGACCGCCCCGACCACGGCGCAGAGGGCCGCACCGCGCACCAGGGTGGTCCGGCCGCGCACGACCGCCGGCACGCCCGTCACCGCGAGCACCACCGCGAGCGAGGCCGTGAGGACGAGCGGCAGGCGCACCCCGGCCGCGGCCCCCGCCCACGCGGTGAGCGCCGGGCCCACCAGCCGGAGGTCCGGCGGCTCCGCCGGCTCGGACGCGACGGGCGGGCCCGTGCGCCGGCTCGACCCGAGCGCCTCCGACCCGCTCACACCCGCACCAGGTCCTTGAGGTCCTCGAAGCGGGAGGCGCCGATACCGGTGACCTCCTGCAGCTCGGTGACAGCGGTGAACCGGCCGTGCGCCGTGCGCCAGTCCACGATCCGCTGCGCCAGCACGGGCCCGACGCCCGGCAGGCCGTCGAACTGCTGCACCGTCGCGGCGTTGAGGTCGAGCGGCGACCCGGGGCTGGTGCCCGTCGCGCCGGACGGCACGCCCCCGGCAGAGCCGGACGCTCCCCCACCCGTGGGCGCCGCTGCCACCGGAGGCACCTCTCCCCCGGCCAGCACGAGCACCTGCTCGCCGTCGCTGAGCTTGCGGGCCAGGTTGAGCGGGCGCAGGTCGGCACCCGGCAGCGCGCCGCCTGCGGCGTCGATCGCGTCGACGACCCGCGAGCCGGGGGGCAGGTCGACCACGCCGGGACGCCGTACCCGGCCCGCGACGTCCACCACGATCGGCGCCCCGGCAGCGGCGCCGGGCGACGGCTGCGCGGCCGTCCCGGACGACAGCTGCGGAGCCGCCCCGGAGGCCGACGGTCCGGAGCCAGCAGGCGCCGCCGCGACGCCCGCCGGAGCGGACGCGCCCGCGACGACCCTCGGCGGCGCTGCGGTGACGCTCGGCCGGTGCAGCGCCCACAGCCCCGCGACGGCGAGACCGGCGACTGCCACCACCACGACCAGGGTCACGGCCGCTGCTGGAGGCACGGCGACCAGCCCGGCGCGGATCGTCACCGGGAGCCGGTCGGTGAGCGCCGCCCGCAGCCGACCGGTCGAGCGGGCTGGCCGCCGCGCCCGGTGCGCACCCGGCCCCCGCGCACCGCCGAGCGCCCAGTCCTCGGGGACCGGCGCGTCCTCGAAGGGCTCGTCGGGCTCACCGGCGTCGTCCTCGAGCCCCAGCACCTGCCGCAGGCGGACTGCCGCGTCGGGGCCGGGGTCGCGGCGCGTACGTGCTGGCACCCGCCCGACGCTAGGCAGCGCACGAGCCGGGGACCACGGGCACGAGCGGGCCTGGGGACGGCGCCCGCGCACCCTGTGGACAGCGCTAGCGAGTGGAGAGGGCTAAGGAGCGACCCCGTCGACGGCCACCGCGAGCACGCCCGGGCCGACGTGCGCACCGATGACGGCGCCGACCTCGACGACCTCGACGGTCGCGGCGGTCAGCGGCGCGAGCCGGGCGACCAGCTCCGCCGCCCGGTCGGCGTCGCCCAGGTGGTGCACCGTCACCCGCGACGAGCCGGCCACCGGCCCGGAGGTCACCTCGACCAGCCGGTCGAGCGCGCGGGCCAGCGTGCGCACCCGGTCCACGGTCTCGAGGGCGCCGCCGTGCACCCGCAGGATCGGCTTGACCGCAAGCGCCGTGCCGAGCAGCGCCGAGCCGGTGCGGATGCGCCCGCCGCGCCGCAGGTGCTCGAGCGTCGGCACCAGGAACCACATCGACGACCGCTCGGCCGACCGCCCGGCGGCAGCCGCGACCTCGTCGAGCGAGCCGCCCGCCGTGGCAGCGGCGGCGGCGTCGAGCGCGGCCCAGGCGAGCGGGCCGGCCAGCGTGCCGGCGTCGACGACCGTCACGGGGAGCGGCGCCTCGGCTGCGGCGGACTGCGCGGCCGCCAGGGTGCCCGACCACGACGTCGACAGGTGCACCGAGACGACCCCGGTGGCACCGGCGGACATCGCCGCGGCGTAGGCGGCCCGCAGCGCCCGCGGCGACGGGGCGGAGGTCGTCACGCGTACGCGTCGGCGCAGCGCCTCGGCCACCTCGGCCGGCGCGATCTCGTCCTCCGCGCCCTCGCGGGGACCGAGGACGACGCGCAGCGGCACGACGGTGACGCCGGCCGCCGCCGCCCGGGCGGCGGGCAGGCAGGCGGTCGAGTCGGTGACCACCGCCACGCCGCCCACGGGGACCCGAGCCCGCGTCAGGCGGGCACGATGTTGACGAGCTTCGGCGCGCGCACGATGACGGTGCGTACGCCGCGGTCGCCCAGCGCCCGGCGCGCGCCCTCGGCCGCCAGGGCCAGCGCGCGGAGCTCGTCGTCGGACACCGACGGCGACACCTCGAGCCGGTCGCGGACCTTGCCGCCCACCTGCACGACGCAGGTGACGGTGTCCTCGACCAGGTAGGCCGGGTCGGCGACGGGGAACGGCGCGTAGGCCAGCGTCTCGGTGTGCCCCAGCCGCGACCACAGCTCCTCGGCGATGTGCGGCGCGAGCGGGGCCAGCATGAGCACGAGCGGCTCGACCACCTCCCGCGGCGCGGAGCCGCCGCGCTTGGTGATGGCGTTGTTGAGCTCGATGAGCTTGGCGCCGGCGGTGTTGAAGCGCAGGCCTTCGTAGTCGGCGCGCACGCCGTCGATCGTGCGGTGCAGCACGCGCCGCAGGTCGTCGGGCGCGGCCTCGTCGGAGACGACGGTCTCGCCGGTCTCCTCGTCGACCACGACGCGCCACAGCCGCTGCAGGAAGCGGAAGGAGCCGACGACCGCCCGCGTCTCCCACGGCCGCGACACCTCGAGCGGGCCCATGCCCATCTCGTAGAGGCGCAGCGTGTCGGCGCCGTAGTCGGCCGCCATCTCGTCGGGCGTGACGCTGTTCTTCAGCGACTTGCCCATCTTGCCGTACTCGCGGGTGACCGGCTGGCCGTCGTGCACGTAGCCGCCGTCGACCTCCTCGACCTCGGCCGCGGGCACGTAGACGCCGCGCGAGTCGGTGTAGGCGTAGGCCTGGATGTAGCCCTGGTTGAAGAGCTTGTGGTAAGGCTCGGAGCTCGACACGTGGCCCAGGTCGTGCAGAACCTTGTGCCAGAACCTGCTGTAGAGCAGGTGGAGCACGGCGTGCTCGACGCCGCCGACGTAGAGGTCGACGCCGCCCACGCTGTCGGACCCCGCAGGGCCCATCCAGTACCTCTCGTTCTCGGGCTCGACCAGCCGCTCCGAGTCGAGGGGGTCGATGTAGCGCAGGTGGTACCAGCACGAGCCTGCCCAGTTGGGCATCGTGTTGGTGTCGCGGCGGTAGGTCTTCGGCCCGTCACCGAGGTCGAGCACGACCTCGACCCACTCCCGGTTGCGGCCGAGCGGCGCCTCCGGAGAGCTCTGCGCGTCGTCGGGGGCGTAGGTGCGGGGCGAGTAGTCCGAGACCTCGGGCAGCGTGACGGGCAGCATCGACTCGGGCAGCGGCACGACGCGGCCGTCCTCGTCGTAGACGACGGGGAACGGCTCGCCCCAGTAGCGCTGGCGGCTAAACAGCCAGTCGCGCAGCTTGTAGGTGGTGGTGCCCTGCCCGGCGCCCAGCTCCTCGAGCCTCGCGATGGCCGCGGCCTTGGCCTCCGTCCGCGACAGCCCGTCGAGGAAGCCGGAGTGGATGGTCTCGCCCTCGCCGGTGTAGGCCCCGCCCTCCCAGCCCTCGGGCGGCTGCACCGTGCGCACGTGCGGCAGGCCGAAGACGGCGGCGAAGTCCCAGTCGCGCTGGTCCTCGGCGGGCACGGCCATGATCGCGCCGGTGCCGTAGCCGGCCAGCACGTAGTCGGCGATGAAGACCGGCAGCTGCGCGCCGGAGAGCGGGTTGGTGACGTAGGAGCCGGTGAAGACACCGGTCTTCTCGCGGGCCTCGGAGGTGCGCTCCTCCTCGGTCTCGGCGGCGGCACGGGCTTGGTACGCGGCCACCGCCTCCGCCGGCGTCGCGGCACCGCCGGTCCACCGCGGGTCGACCTCTGCAGGCCACTCGGCGGCGGTCAGCGCACCCACGAGCTCGTGCTCGGGCGCCAGCACGACGTAGGTGGCGCCGAACAGCGTGTCGGGACGGGTGGTGAACACGCGTACGGACACCGACGGCGAGAACGCGAAGTCGACGTGCGCACCGCGCGACCGCCCGATCCAGTTGCGCTGCATGAGCTTGACCGGCTCAGGCCAGTCGAGCTGGTCCAGGTCGTCGACGAGGGCGTCGGCGTAGGCGGTGATCCGCATCATCCACTGGCGCAGGTTGCGCTTGAAGACGGGGAAGTTGCCGCGCTCGCTGCGGCCCTCGGCGGTGACCTCCTCGTTGGCCAGCACCGTGCCCAGGCCGGGGCACCAGTTGACCGGCGCCTCGGCGGAGTAGGCCAGCCGGCGCGCGTCGAGCAGGTCGGCCCGCTCGGCCGGCGACAGCGACGACCACGGTGCACCAGTGGGGGTCGGCCGCTCGCCGGACGCGTACTCGGCCTCCAGCTCGGTGATCGGGCGGGCCCTGCCCGCCACCTCGTCGAACCACGCGCCGTAGACCTGCAGGAAGATCCACTGCGTCCAGCGGTAGTAGTCGGGATCGATGGTGGAGATCGAGCGGCGCGGGTCGTGGGCCAGGCCCAGCTTGCGCAGCTGCTCGCGCATGGTCGCGATGTTCTGCTCGGTCGTGATGCGCGGGTGCTGCCCGGTCTGGACGGCGTACTGCTCGGCGGGCAGCCCGAACGC
Source organism: Motilibacter peucedani (assembly GCF_003634695.1). Lineage (NCBI taxonomy): Bacteria > Bacillati > Actinomycetota > Actinomycetes > Motilibacterales > Motilibacteraceae > Motilibacter > Motilibacter peucedani. The sequence continues at coordinate 174,373 of NZ_RBWV01000012.1, read as the reverse complement.
GTCGTAGCCCAGGGTGTGCAGGACGTTGAAGCCCGCCATGCGCGAGAAGCGGCCGTAGACGTCGGTGGCGATGTAGCCCAGCGGGTGGCCGACGTGGAGCCCCGAGCCCGAGGGGTAGGGGAACATGTCCATCACGAACCGGCGCGGGCGGTCGCCGACCTCCCCGGCCAGGGCACCGACCGGGTTGGGCGCCTCGAAGGTGCCCTCCCGCGCCCACCGCTCCTGCCAGCGGGCCTCGATGCCGGTCGCCACCGCCGCGGTGTAGCGGTGGGCGGGGACGCCCTCGGCGCCCGAACCGTGCGCACCCGGCCGGGCCTGTGCCGCTGCCGCGCCTGCCGCTGTCTCCGCCGTCATCCCGCTGCCTGCCGCTCCGTGTCGTCCGCTCTCACCGGCCCCCTATGCGAGAGCCCCCCGGAGGACCGAGGGGCTCGCCGCGCTGCTCTCGCCTGTCGTGCGTCGAGCCTCAGCGCGGCACGACGAGGAGGAGCCGGGTGCTCATGGGGACGACTCTAACGCAGCGGGAGCAGCCGCCGAGGAGCAGCGTCGGGGCGTCAGGTGGCGGGGTCGTGGCGCGGGACGGGCGAGCCCACGGCGGGGCGGCGCACGCTGGTGCGGGCGCGCAGCTCCTCGGCCGCGCGGACGACGAGGGTCTCGAGGGTGCCGGCGTCCCACGGCGGCAGCATGGCGCCGCCGACGGTGATGCGCCCGGACCACACGCTGCGGTCGAGGGCCGCGTCGGCGCCGAGCTGCTTGCGCACCCGGCGCTCGAGCTCGGCCGGGTCCATGCCGGCGCCCTGGCCGACGACGCAGAAGACCGGGTCCTTCCAGCGGGCGACGACGTCGGTGGTGCGGGTGACGCCCTTGATCGCCTCGGCCAGCGCGACGAGCACGTCGGCCACGGCCTCCGGGCCGTGGGAGACCCGGGCCTCGGCGAGCCCGCCGATCTCGACGAACGTGCAGTGCGCCGCGTCGCCCTGGCGGCGCGCGGTCTCGACGACCTGGCGGCCCAGCAGGTCGAGGCCGTGGCGGTTGGCGACGCCGGTGAGCGGGTCCTTCACGCTGACCGCGTCGACCGCTGCCCGCGACACCTCGAGCGCGAGGCGCAGGGTGCGCTCGCGCGCGCCGAGCACGAGCGAGAGGGCGCCGGCCATGGCGTACGCAGCGGCCAGCGCGAGCGTGCCGCCGACGGTGCGCGCGTCGCGGAGCCAGAGGCCCAGCTCGGCCAGCGCTGTCGCGGCCGCCAGGCCGCACAGCAGGGCGAGCAGGACGCGCGGCCGCGAGGGCGGCAGCAGCGCGCTGGCGGCGACCGCGACCGGCACGACCACCAGCGGCGCCGCGGACGGCACGGCGACCGCCAGGCCGCCGGCCACGACCGTGACCAGGGTCAGCGCCGCGCACAGGACGGCGACCGCGCCTCCCGGCACACGGCGTACGGCGTCGTGCGCACCCGTGCGCAGACGTACGAGCTCGTCGCTCCAGATACCGCTCACACCCGCCATTCTCGGCCCTCGACCCGAGGAACTGAAGCGCCTGTTCGGGCGAACCCCCGCGAGCGGCCCCGACGGCTTGCGGTTGCCGGGCGCCCGGCCCGGGCACAGGCTGCCCTCGTGAGCACAGGGCAGCAGGAGCTGAGCGAGAAGGTGCGCGAGACCGCGCGGGAGGTGTTCGGCTGGGACGAGCTGCGGCCGGGCCAGGCGGAGGCGGTCGCGGCGGTGCTCGAGGGGCGCGACGCGCTCGTCGTGATGCCCACCGGAGGCGGGAAGTCGGCGACCTACCAGCTGCCGGCGCTGCTGATCGACGGCCCGACGCTGGTCGTGTCCCCGTTGATCGCGCTGCAGCAGGACCAGGCCGACACGCTCGACCGGCTGGGCGCCAGCTCGCGGGCGGTGACGGTCAGCGCGTCGGTGGGCGCGGCCGAGCGCGAGCGGGCGTTCGCCGACCTCGCCTCCGGGGAGGTCGAGTTCCTGTTCCTCGCGCCCGAGCAGCTCGCCAACCCCGAGGTGCTCGAGGACGTGGTGCGCGTCAAGCCCTCGCTGGTCGCGGTCGACGAGGCGCACTGCGTCTCGTCGTGGGGGCACGACTTCCGCCCCGACTACCTGCGCCTGGGCGAGTTCGTCGACGCGTTGGGCCACCCGCCCGTCATCGCGCTCACCGCGACGGCCTCGCCGCCGGTCCGCGACGACATCGTCGAGCGGCTCCGGCTGCGCGACCCGTTCCTGCTGGTCCAGGGCTTCGCCCGGCCCAACCTGCACCTCGAGGTCGTGCGCTGCGCCGACGCCGCCGAGCAGCGCGAGCAGGTGCTGCTGCGCGCGGCCTCCTCGCCGAAGCCCGAGATCGTCTACGTCGCGACCCGGCGCGAGGCCGAGGAGGTCGCGGGCTCGCTGGCCGAGCTCGGGTTGCGCGCGACCGCGTACCACGCCGGCCTGCGCACGTCGCTGCGCGAGCAGGTCCAGGAGGACTTCATGACGGGCGGCACCGACGTCATGGTGGCGACCAGCGCGTTCGGCATGGGCGTCGACAAGGCCGACGTGCGCACGGTGCTGCACGCCTCGGTGCCGGGCTCGCTCGACGAGTACTACCAGGAGGTCGGGCGCGCCGGGCGCGACGGCGAGCCCGCCGAGGTCGTGCTGTTCTACCGGCCCGAGGACCTCGGCCTGCGCACGTTCTTCGCCTCCGGCCGGCTCAAGGAGGCCGACCTGCGGGCCGTCGCCAAGGGCCTGGCCGCCGGGCTCGACCGCGAGGCGCTGGCCGAGCGCACCGGCTTCGGCCCCCGCAAGCTCCCCCGGCTGATCAACGCCCTCGAGGGCGCCGGCAGCGTCGAGGCAGCGCTCGAGGAGGACGAGGCCCGCCACCGGATGGAGCGCTCGCGCATCGAGATGATGCGCGGCTACGCCGAGACCTCGGGCTGCCGGCGCCAGTTCGTGCTGGGCTACTTCGGCGAGGACCTGCCCGAGCCGTGCGGCTACTGCGACACCTGCGAGTCGGGCAAGGCGGCCGAGGTCGCCGCCGAGACCCCGGTCGACGCGCCGTACGCGGTGCAGTCGACCGTGCGCCACCCGACGTTCGGCGACGGGCTGGTGATGAGCTACGAGGAGGACAAGGTCGTCGTGCTCTTCGAGCAGGAGGGCTACAAGGTCCTCGGGCTCGAGGCGGTGCGCGAGCACGGCCTGCTGGAGCCGGTCACGGGCTGACCGGCGTCGCGCTCGCCCGGCCGGGGCGCCCGCGCGTCGTCGGGCCGGGCGGTGCACAGCGCCTCGGCCACCGGCGCGGCGGCGATCACCGCCAGCACCGCACCGCCGCTGCAGCTCGACCCGTTCACGGGGTCCAGCCTAGTTCGGCGGTGTGGGCTGCGTCACCCCTGCCGTCTTCCTGTCGTCACCTCCCGGCGAGCAGCCGCTCGCGGACGAAGGCCACCTTCACCTCGTCGTGGACGCGGCTGTGCTGGTGGACGCCGAACGGGTTGACCTCGATCTGCTTCGGCGCGCCCACCGCGTTGTAGGCGGCGAAGACCGTCGACGGTGGGCAGATCTCGTCCATGAGCCCGACGCTGACGTAGGTGTCGGCCGTGATGCGGGACGCGAGCAGCGCGTTGTCGACGTAGCGCAGGGTGTTGCGGGCCGCGTCGACGAGCGCGGCGTTCACCGCGAGGAAGTCGGCGACCTCGCGGTAGGGGGTCGCGGCGGTGAGCGTGATGCCCCGCTGGATGTCGCAGAGGAACGGCACGTCGGCCGCGCAGACCCGCACGTCGGCGGGCTTGAGCGCCGCTGCCGCCAGCGAGAGGGCCCCGCCCTGGCTGCCGCCGGTCACGCCGATGCGCGAGGGGTCGGCGCCCGGCAGGCCCTTGGCCACCTCGACCGCGCGGGCGGCGTCGACGTAGAGGCGCGTGTAGTAGTAGGTCTCCGGGCTCGCGATGCCGCGCGTCATCACCTCGGAGCGCTCCGAGGAGGTGCCCTCGCCGTCGGGGGTGGCGCCGACCGACCAGCGCCCGCCCTGCCCGCGGGTGTCCATCACCAGCGTGGCGATGCCCACGCCCGGCCACACGAGGTGGTCGAGCGGCAGGCTGCGTCCGCCGCCGTAGCCGATGTAGGTCACCAGCACCGGGTGCGGGCCGTCGCCGGCGCCGGCCGGGCGGAGGTACCAGGCGCGTACGCGGTCGCCGCGCGCCCCCGAGAACTCGACGTCGTAGACCTCGGTGTCGCCGTAGACCTCGGGCTTGTAGCGCGTGAGCGTCGTCTCGCGCGCCGCCGACTGCGCCTCGCCCAGCCGCGCGGCCCACCAGGCGTCGAGGCCGTCGGGCTCGACGGTGTCGGTGCGGTAGGTGCGGAGCTCGGCTTCGGGCAGGTCGAACCACGGCATGGCGACGTCCTCCGGGTGTCTGGCCAGGCTGGTGCGGGGGCAGCGCTGGGATCGGGCCGCAGTCTAGGCAGACGTCCCGACGACGTCCGCGCCGCTCCGCCCGGACGTTTCCGTCGTGCGGCCGCGCGGGCAGGAGCGCGGCATGACACGTCTGATGAGCCGGGTCCTCGCCGGCGCCGCCGCGGGCGCGGCGGGCACGACCGCGCTCAACGCCATCACCTACCTCGACATGGTGGTGCGCGCCCGGCCGGCGAGCAGCACGCCCGAGAAGACGGTCGAGGCGCTGGCCGACCGGCTCGGCGTCACCGTCCCGGGCGACGACGACCAGCGCCAGGCGCGCGTCGCCGGCCTCGGTCCGCTGACCGGCATCGCGGCTGGCGTCTCGACCGGCGCGCTGCTGGGCGTGCTGCGCGCACTCGGGGTGCGCCCGGGTCCCGTGGCCGGCAGCCTGCTCGCCACGGGCACGGTGCTGGTCGCCAGCAACGGGCCGATGACGACCCTCGGGGTCACCGACCCGCGCGAGTGGTCGGCGGGCGACTGGGTCTCGGACGTGGTGCCCCACGCCGGGTACGCGGTGGTGACCACCGCGGTCCTGCGGGCGCTCGACCGCGAGTGAGAGCCTCCATCAGATGCCTGGCGAAATAAGCTGTTTGTCTGGCTTCCGCGGGCGGCCGCGGCCGCGATGGGTAGAGGTGCGGCATGTGGTTCGACTCCTGGTACGACCTGGGCCGGCTCTTGGTGGTAGGGCCGGTGGCGTACGTCAGCCTGGTCCTGCTGCTGCGCATCAGCGGCAAGCGGACCCTGGCCAAGTTGAACGCCTTTGACCTGGTGGTAACGGTCGCGTTGGGCTCGACGCTAGCCAGCGTGCTGCTGTCCTCGACCGTCAGCATCACGGAGGGGGTGCTGGGCATGCTGCTGCTTGTCGGTCTGCAGTACGTCGTGGCATGGACGCAGGTACGGGTGCCCGCAGTGCGCCGGGTCGTGGCGTCTGAGCCGACCCTGCTGTACCGCGACGGCTTCCTCGACAACGCGCTGCGCCGGCAGCGGGTGACCCGCCAAGAGGTCCTGCAGGCCGCCCGCGAGCAGAGCCACTCCGACCTGAGCGACGTGGCAGCCGTAGTTCTGGAGACGGACGGCAGCTTCAGCGTGCTTCGTGCGGCGCCACGACTTCCCGCCACCCCGTAGCGGCGCAGTGCCTGTCTGTCGACCGGTCGGTTCACAAGCCGCCGGCGGTTTCCCAGCGCCCGCCCAACGCGTAGTCCACCTGCTCGGCCAGCAGTGCGAGCTGCCCCTGCTCAGACGCATCGAAATCCTGGCCATCTGTGGTGGCACGCAACCGTGCGAGTTGCTCGCGGACGGCGGTCCGCTGCTCGGGCTCGCGCGCCGACCAGGCCACCTCCTGCAGCAGCGCGAACAGCCGGGCGACGACGAACGGGTCACCCGCGCCGTAGCGGCGGGGCTGTGTGACCGCAAGGTCAAGCAGGTCGACGAACGACGGTCGCCGGACAACCACACGCACCCTGCCCTGCTCATCACGCAGCAGATGCGGTCTGAGGTCGTATGCCGTCATCTCGCACAGCAACGCAGAGGTGTGACCCAGCGTGTGGACGGCCGTCGTCGGGTCGTTCGTCCCCGGCGACAAGGCCTTGGCGGTCACGTCGGCGAGCTGCCGCAGGCCGTAGCCAATGTCCTGCTCGGACGTCCGCTCCGGCCCGGTGGACAGGGCGTCGGCCAGGCGGTTGGCCAGCTTCTCGTCGTCGTCCGGGCGGCTGGAGCGCGCCGGACCGCTTGAAGTCCCCGCACACGGCCAAGCGTCGGCGACGGGGGTGCCCGCCACGAGCCAGCTGCCCGGGGTGCGCTCGAGCACCACCACGACCTCGGCGTGCACCGCTGCGGCCAGCACAGCCTGCTCGTCAACCCGGACGAGGAACCCAGAGGACCGGGCGGTCACCGAGAGCGACGCGCCTGTGGGCTGCACCCACTGGTCCTGGGAGTCTTCCGAGCCCCCTGTGGTCGGGGACCCGAGCACCCGCCCCAGCGTGGCGCTGGCGTCGGAGTGCACGTTGCGCAGCATCGTCTCCACCCGGATCTCTGTGGCTAGGTGTGCGAGGAACAGCACCAGGCCGACGACGCTCGCCAGGGTGAGCAGAAACGCCAAGGTGACCGACAGCTGCGGCACGAACACTGCGCCCTCCTCGGGCGAGCGCACCGTCCGCAACGCCGTAAGAGCGAAGGTGAACGTCGCCAGGAACAGCGCCAGCGTCACGTGGACGAACCGGTCACGCATGAACGTGCGCAGCAGGCGAGGTGAGAACTGACTGCTCGCCAGCTGCAGCGTCACCACCGTGAGCGAGAAGGTCAGTGACGTCACCGTGATCAGCGAGCTGGCGATCGCATCCAGCACCGTGCGCGCCGCCCCCGGACCGCCTCCGAAGAGGTAAGCTGTGACCACCGACGGCAGGTCGTCGTCGAGGCGAGCGTCCAGCCGCGGGAGCGCCACGCCGAGGCCAACGGCCAGCAACACACCCAACGCGGGCAACGGCCACAGCTGCGTGCGCACCGCCTCCCGGAGCCCGCCCAGGCGCGCGGTCAAGGCCGTCAACGGCGTCACGTCCATCTCCTCAGGTGCGGCCGTCCCTAGAGGCACGGCCGTGCACCACCCTCCCACGCCGCTGTCGAGTCAAGGACACTCCTCCGCCCGACCAGCGGCTCCGGCGTCCTCGTCAGGGGTGGTGTGGCGTTGCCGCCCGATCATTCTCTGATGGTCGCCCGCGCCCAGTTGCTGCCGCAAGCAGCGAGCTCGTCCTGCTCGACGTGCCTCTCAGAGCTTTCACTGCGCCGCTGACCGCGGGAGTGGTACGGCTGCACAGTGTGAGGCTGACGACCACCAGCGAGGGGCCGACAGCCATGGGCTGGCCAGCCCCTCGGCCACGGCCGAGCCTGGCGTCTCGAAGGTCCGCGTTGCCGCCAGTTGCATCGAGAGAGGGCGCCGAGTACCTCTGCGGATCACGAGGAGCCCCGGCTGGCTCAAGGCCGAACCGTCAGGGCTGGACCGGCGACCCGTGCGCGCGCACCAGCTCGACCAGCTCGGCCAGCGGGGGCGGCAGCGTCCGCTCGCTCCCCCGCAGGGCCGACGATCCGCCCTCGGACTCGAGCAGCACCTCGTAGGAGAAGCCGTCGGCGGGCCCGGGCGCCGGGGCCGCGGCGGGCGCACCCGCCGCGCTGGAGGCCAGCGACCGCAGCCGGCCGGCCACCTCGTCGTCGGCGTCGGCCAGGCTCAGCGCCCAGGCGCGGGTGACGCCCGCGAACCCGCCGCTGCGGCGCACCGTCACCGACAGCGCCCCGAACGCCTCCTCGTCCACGACCCCTCCGTCACGTCGCGGCCGGCGTGACGCCGACCTTCGTCCACGCCGAGCCGACGGCGTCGGCCGCCTCGCCGGCCAGCCGCACGGTGGCGGCGGCGAACTGGGCGAAGGTGGAGGTGGACGAGGTGGCAGGGTCGGTCAGCGCGGCGTACCAGACCCGGCCGGCGCCCTCCCAGCTGTGCCCGCCCAGGGCGCTCGCCGCGAGGTAGAAGGCGAGGTTGGGGATGCCGGAGTTGAGGTGGACCCCGCCCTCGTCGTCGGCGGTGCGCACGTAGTCGCGCATGTGCGCCGGCTGGGGGTCCTTGCCGCCCAGCCGCGGGTCGTCGTAGGCGGTGCCGGGCGCCTTCATCGAGCGCAGCGCCACGCCGTGCACGCCCGGGAGGAGCAGCTCGGCACCGATCAGCCAGTCGGCCCGCTCGACGGTCTGGCCCGCGGAGTACTGCCGCACCATCGAGCCGAACACGTCGGACATCGACTCGTTGAGGGCGCCGGACTGGTCCTGGTAGACGAACTGCGACTCGTACTGGGTCACGCCGTGGGTCAGCTCGTGGCCGATGACGTCGAGCGAGGCGGTGAAGTCGCCGAAGACCTCGCCGTCACCGTCGCCGAACAGCATCTGCTCGCCGTCCCACTCGGCGTTGTCCCAGCGGCGTCCGACGTGCACCTGCGCGCGCAGCGGCAGGCCGGCGCCGTCGAGGGAGTCGCGCTCGAAGACGTCGCGGTAGAAGGCGAAGGTCTCGCCCAGCCCGTCGTAGGCCCGGTTGACGGTGGCGTCGCCGACCGGGGGGTCGCCCTCGGCGCGCGCCGGCTGCGGCTCGCCCGAGCTGGCGTCGAGGACCGTGCGCTGCGGCCGTGCCTCGGCGGCGCGCGCCGCCCGCGGCGACGGCCGGGAGGGTGCGGCCGCGAGCGCCGCGGCCCGCCGCGCCCGGTTGCGGGCGTCGACCTGCAGCGTGCGGTCGACGCGCTCGGGGTCGAGGGACCCGCTGCGGGCCAGGGCTTCCAGCAGGTAGGGAGGGACGATGCCCTGGCAGGCACCTCGGGTGGAGGTCCCGGTGGTCCGGTGGCCCATACGGTCCTCCGCGGTCGAGCGTCCCTGCGACGGTCGTCCGCAGGCACTGCCGTTCTACCGGTCGGGTCCGACAGTGTCCACAGCCGACCGGTCCACAGCCGACAGTGTCCACAGTCGGCAGTGTCCACAGCCGACAGTGTCCACAGTCGGCAGTGTCCGCAGCCGACAGCCGTCGCGGCTCCGACGTCCTCTAGCGTCGGGCCCGTGGGTGCGCACCTCGAGCCGGCCGAGGCGACCGGTCTGCCGCGCCAGGTGTCGGCGGCCTACGCCCAGGAGGTCGACCGCACGCGGCGCTCGCTGCTGGCGGCGTGGGTGACCTTCTCGGCGACGTTCGGGCTCCTGCGGCTGCTGAACTTCGCGATCCACGAGCACGTCGGGCCCTTCGGCGACGTCGCCGTCGGCGGCGCGCACCTGCACCACTACGTCTGGGGCATCGGCGTGCTCATGGGGGTCGAGCTGGTGTCGCTCATCGTCGACACCCCGCACTACAACACCTGGCTCGGCGCGGCCTACGGCGTCGGCTGCGCGCTGGTGATCGACGAGTACGCGCTGCTGCTCAACCTCAGCGACGTCTACTGGAGCCGCCAGGGACGCGTCAGCGTCGACGTCGCGCTCGGTGTGATCGGCGTCCTGGGGACCTACCTGACCGCGGTGCACTTCTGGAACCACATCGTGCGGCTGGTGCTCGGCGCCTTGCGCAGCCGCGCCCGCACCACCCGGCCGACCCGGCCGAGACGGCCGCCCGAGGGGTGACGCGGCGCGGGGCGTGGACCGCAGCTCTCGGCTCGGGTTGACTGGCCCTCCCTGCACTGGAGGAGGACCCGTGGAGACACCGGCCGGGCTGCTCGACCTGGGCGCCTCGCGCTACATCTCGCTGACGACCTTCCGCCGATCCGGCGAGGCGGTCTCGACGCCGGTGTGGGTCGCCCGCGACGGTGACGCCTTGGTCGTCATGACCACGCTCGGCAGCGGCAAGGCCAAGCGGATCCGCAACGACCCGCACGTGAGGGTCGCCGCGTGCAGCGCCTCGGGGAAGGTGGCGCCGGGCGCCCCGCGCTTCGACGCGAGCGCCGAGGTGCTGGGCAGCGTCGAGGCGGAGCACCAGCGCTTCGGCCTGCTCAGAGCGAAGTACGGCGTGCAGCTCCGCCTCTTCTTCGTCATCGAGCACACCGTGCAGCGCCTGCGCCGCAAGCCGCCCGAGGAGTGGGTCGTCATCCGGCTGACGCCCCGCGCCTGAGGGTCCACTGCCGGACGAGCCCTCCCCCGCACGCACGACGGCGCCGGCACCCACGAGGGGTGCCGGCGCCGTCGTGGCCGAGCGGGACTAGCGGTAGCTCACGTCGAGCCGCGAGCTGGTCGGCCGCGCCGCCGTGGTGACGGTGAGCGCGCGGGTCTGCGCGTCCCACGTCCACGCCGACGCGGGGACCGCAACGCCGTCGACGGTGACCGACGCCGGCTTGTCGGCGTCGAGGAAGCGCACGGTCCAGGCCCGGCTGGTGACCTGGCCGGGGAAGCTGCCGTCGACCGGCCGCACCTGCAGAGTGCCGTGGTGGGCGCTCTCGGAGTAGCGGAACTCGGTGGTCGAGCTCTGCTTGCGGTCGTTGGTCGTGCCGTCGTCCTCGAACAGCGTGGTCGTCGCCTTCGCACCCGGCGCCACCGTGAGGGTCACGGCGGTCAGCGGGTTCTGGAGGTCGTTGGTCACGCTGCCCGTGCGGGTCGCCACGATCCCGCCGGCCTTCACGAACACGGGCATCGTGTCGAGCCCGGTCGTGACGTCGGCGCTGGTGCCCCCGGCGTAGGTCTTGCCGGTGAACCAGTCGGTCCACGAGCTGCCGCTCGGGAACCACACGCGCGTCGTCGCCGTGGTCCCGGGCGTGGTGACCGGGGCGACGAGGACGTCGGGACCGTAGAGGTACTCGCTGCCGGCGGTCGCGTACGCCTCCTGCTCGCCCGGGTGGTCGAGGTAGGTCGGTCGCACGACCGGCACGCCGGTCGCCTCCGCCTGCTGCGCGAGCGTGTAGGTGTAGGGCACCAGCGCCTCACGCAGGTTCAGGAACTCGTTCGCCGACGCACCAGCGGCGCCGGGGTACTGCCAGGGCAGCCGGTCGCCGTGGTTGCTGTGCAGCCGGTCGATCGGCTGGAACGTGCCGAACTGCACCCAGCGTGCGTACAGGTCGTCGGGCAGCTTGTCGGTGCGCGAGCCGTCGACGACGTCGGAGCCCGGGATGCCGTACTGCCCGCCGTTGTGGCCGCCGATGTCGTGGCTCACCGGCGACAGGCCGGTCGAAGCCGACTCGCCGGAGGTGAAGCCGACCTCTGCCGCGAGGGTCCCCCACGTGGAGGTGGTGTCACCCGTGAACGGCAGGGTCGTGCGCTTGTCGGCCCACGGCCCGGTCGGGACCGGCTGCGGGTTGCCGTAGCCGCCGGCCTGCAGGGACCCGAACGCCCGCGAGAACGCGAACCCGCGGCCGACGTGCGGCGCGGTGTAGTCGGCGTACTGCTGGTTGATCCACGCGTCGCCCGTGACGCCGGCGAGGTTGCTCTCGCTGGGGTCGCAGCACCAGTCGAGCCACCAGAAGTCGGTGCCCTGCGAGTTCATCTGGTCGTGCAGGCCGAAGAACGCCTTCAGCTGGTCGGGGTCGCCGAAGTCGAAGGTGTAGCAGACCGGGGCGCCGCCGTTGCAGGAGGTCTGCCGGGCGAGCTTGCCCTTCGCCGTCGCCATGGCCGCCGGGAACTGGGGGTCGGTCTCGGCGATCTCCGGGTGGACGTTGAGCGTGGTCTTCAGCCCCTGCGACTTCGCCCACGCGAAGAACGCCTCAGGGTCCGGGAACTTCGACCTGTCGATCTCCCAGCCGTCCCAGTCGTTGAGCGCCTTGAAGTCAGTGTCGACGACGAGCACGTCGAGGGGCACGCTCTCGCTGCGGAACTTCTGCACCAGCGACTGGTAGTCGGCTGCCGTGCGGTCGAGGTACTCGGAGAACCAGACGCCGTAGGTCCAGCGCGGCAGCAGCTTCGACGGGCCGGTCAGGGTCGCGAGGTCGCCGAGCGCCTTCGTGTACTGCTGGCCGTAGCCGAAGACGTAGCCGTCCTGGTAGCCGCCGGCGTGCGCCGAGCGCTGGGTGACCTTGCGGCTCGCGGTGTCGTAGACCGCCGAGGTCGTGTCGTCGAGCAGCGACCAGCCGTCCTGGTAGAGGATGCCGGGGCTCAGCGTCGGGTTGCCGTGGGTCGAGTCGCCGTTGAAGCCGTCGAGCCCGCGGCGGTAGCCGCCGAGCGGCGCGTGCGGCGCGAGCAGCGGCGAGCCCTGGGCCACGACCGCGACGGTGTCGATGTTGGCGAGGCACCCGCCGTCGGCCGGGCACGCGAGCGCGACGTCGGACGCGCCTGCCGGCAGGGTCACCGGCGTGCTGACCGTGCGCCAGCTGTCCCAGCTGCTGGTGGCGGGCAGGGCGAGCGTCGAGCTCGTACCGCCCGGCGCGACGACCGAGGCGCTCGTGGCACCGGCGTTCGCCGCGTAGCGCAACTGCAGCGCGTAGGTTCCGGCCCTGGGGACTCCGACGACGTGGACCGTCGTGGCCGCCCCGCGGGCGTCGAGACCCGAGACGAAGCCCTTGCCGGACCAGCCGTTGTGGTCCTTCGCCACGCGGGCGCCGCCGGCCAGGCCGACCGACTCCGCCTCGCAGGTGGCGCCGAAGCTGCAGTCGACGCCGTTCGTCGCCCGCGGCGCCGGCAGACCGGTGCCGACCGGGCCGACGGCCAGGCTGTCGATGTTGACGTTGCCCGGGTCGGAGGCCTGCCGAACGACGTGCACGCGGTTCGCGCCGGCGCTCAGGTGCAGGGAAGCCGTCGCGAGCGCCCAGGTGTCCCAGCTGCCGCTCGGCGGCAGCGCGAGCCTGGTGGTGGCCCCGCCGTCGACGGCGAGTGAGACGTCGCCCGGGGTGCCGAAGCCGTTCGCGTAGCGCGCGGTCAGCTCGTAGTCGCCCGCTGACGGCGCGGTCACGGTGAAGGTGATGTCGTCGCCGACGCCCTCGAAGCCGGCAGCGAAGCCCTTGCCGGTGTAGCCGCCGTGGTCGGTGGCCAGGTGCATGCGGCCGTGCAGGCCGAGCGCCTCTGCCTCGCACAGGCTGGCCCACGCGCAGACCGCCTGGGGCTCCGGGTAGGTCGCACCCTGCGGGAGGACGGCGAGGCTGTCGATGTTGAGCTGGCCAGTGTCGGCCGCCCCGCGCGTCAGGGCCACCGTGTGGTGGCCGGCCGTCAGCGCGAGGTCGAGCGGCAGCACCGACCAGGTGTCCCAGCTGCCCGTCGAGGGCAGCGTCACCTGGCGGGCGGCGCCGCCGTCGACGCTGAGGCTCAGGGTGCGCGCCTCGGCCAAGCCGTCGGCGTAGCGCAGGTCGAGCGAGTACGTCGCGGCCGCCGCCGCGTCGACGGTGAACGACAGGCTGTTGCCGGTGCCCTCGAAGCCGGCCGCGAACCCGCTGCCGGTGAAGCCGCCGTGGTCCGTGGCGACGCCGACCCCGTTGAGGGTGAGGTCCTCGGCCTCGCACAGCGCGCCGGCGGCGCAGGGCGCCACGTCGCTGACGACCCAGGGGCGGCCCTCGACGTCCTGCGCCCCGGCCTTCAGCCGGACGACCAGGTTGTCGGAGGAGAAGCTGCCCGAGCCGACCCGGTAGCGCAGCGACATCGCCGCGGTGTCGATCTGCAGCCACCCGTCGCGCTGGGTCGTGGTGAACGAGGTCTTGGCGAACGCATCACGGCCGATGGCGTTGAAGGTCGCCGCGTCGACGAAGCGCGAGTCACCGGCGTACTCGGTGCGCACCAGCGTCGGCGACAGCACCTCGAACCGGGCCTGCCCGGAGACGACGGCCGACTTCGCTGCGGCCGGGACGGGTGCGGCGTCGGCCGCGGAGGGGAGTGCCACGAGTGCCGCGGAGGCGGCGGCTGCTGTGGCGAGCAGCGTCACCCTGCGCCGGTGGCGCGGGTTCCGGGGGTAGAGCATCTACGACGACCTCTCTGTTGCCGTGCCTTGCCGGGTGTCCGTGTGTCTGAGCAATCACACGCCGGGCCACTCTCCGGCCCGCCGCAGGCGCCTGTCAACAGTGCCGCGGTAAACGTTGCAGACCTGTCGTCCGCGTACGCGGTCACGCCGACCGCGCGGCGCGGACCACACGAGCCACTGCGTACGCACCGGCCGTCCCGAGCAGCGACACCGCAGCGACGACGACGAGCACGGCGCTCAGAGCGTGCGCGGACCCCGACGGCGCGCGGTCGAGGTAGCGACCGCCCAGCAGGGTCACGCCGAGCACCATCGAGAGCTGGAAGACGGTGGTCAGCAGGCCGCTCGCGTCGGCCGCCCGCGCCGGCGGCACGGCGACGAGGCTCAGGGTGAGCAGCGGGCTGAAGGCGAGGCCCATGCCGACCCCCGTGAGGGCGAGCACCGGCACGAGCAGCCACGGGTCCTGGCCGCCGCCGCGCAGGGCGAGCGCCAGCAAGAGGTAGCCGATGGCGGAGACCGGCAGCCCGACCACCGCGAGCCACGGGTGCCACGAGGTCGGCGTCCGCCGCCACCAGTAGCCGGACGCGCCGAAGGCGAGCGCCGCAGGGGCGAAGGTGAGCCCGGAGCGCAGCGGGCTGTCGCCCAGGCCGCCCTGCAGGTGCAGCGTCGTCGCGAACAGGAAGGCGCCGTACGCCAGCATCCCTGCCGCGAGCGCGGCGACCCCGCCGGCGAGGCCCCGCGCGCGCACCACCTGGAGGTCGAGCAGCGGGTCGCCGCCGCGCGCGGCTACCCGGCGCTCGACCGCCACGAACCCCGCCAGCGTGACCGCTCCTGCGACGAGCGAGACCCAGGTCCACGCCGGCCAGCCCTCCTGACGGCCGAGCACGAGCGGGAGCACGACGAGCAGGACGCCGGCGCTCGCGGTGAGGAGCCCCGGCAGGTCGAGCCGGCGGCCCGGCTTCACGACGTCGGCCGGCACGTAGCGCGGCACGAGGACGCCGAGCACGATCCCGACGGGCACGTTGACGAGGAACGCCGGCCGCCAGCCCGTGCCCAGCAGGTCGGCGCTCACGAGCAGCCCGCCGAGCACCTGGCCGCACACCGCTCCGGCGGCGATGACGGCGCCGTAGGTGCTGATCGCGCGCACCCGCGCCGGCCCCTCGAAGCGCTGCTGGATGACCGAGAGGATCTGCGGCACCATCGCCGCCGCGCCGCCGCCCTGCAGGAAGCGGGCGAGGACGAGCGTGGTGGAGCCCGGTGCCAGCCCGCAGAGCAGGGAGGCGGCCGTGAAGAGCGCCAGTCCGGTGAGGAACATCCGGCGCGCTCCCAGCAGGTCGCCGAGCCGGGCGCCCGTGACGAGCAGCATGGCGTAGGCGACGGTGTAGCCGCTCACCACGAGCTCGAGCGAGGCGCCTGAGGCGTGCAGGTCGCGCTGGATGTCGGGCAGCGCGACGTTGACGATGGTCGCGTCGAGCAGCGCCATGAACAGGCCGGTGACGAGCAGGCCGAGGACGAGGCCGGAGGACGCAGCGCGCTCCGGCGCCGCGTCCGGTCGGCGGGTGGAGGTGGAGAGGGTGGTCATGGCGCCCACCGTCACCCGCCCCGCAGCCTGGTGCCAGGAGCCTGCGGATCCTGGTAGTGGCAGCAGCTGGCACCGCCAGCGAGGCCGGTCCATGCTGGTACGCATGACCGCACTGGCCGTCGCTCCCGCCACTGCGCCGCCGGTCGCCGGGCAGCGGCGCAGCGAGCTCGCGAGCTTCCTGCGGGCGTGCCGCTCGCGCGTCTCGCCGCTCGAGGTGGGGCTCCCCCAGGGCAACCGGAGACGCACGCCCGGACTCCGCCGCGAGGAGGTCGCGCAGCTCGCGGGCGTGGGCGTCACCTGGTACACCTGGCTCGAGCAGAGCCGACCCATCAACGCGAGCACCCAGGTGCTCGACGCGGTGGCGCGCGTGCTGCAGCTCGACACGACCGAGCACGCCCACCTCTACCGCCTCGCCGGGCTGCCCAGCGCGGCGCCGCGCTCCGAGCGCCGCCCGCGCGTCTCACCGCACGTCGCCCAGGTCGTGGCGGCGCTGGGCGAGATGCCGGCGGCGCTGCTCAACTCGCGCTACGACATCCTGCTGACCAACGCGGCCTACGACAGGCTGTTCCGCCGCTTCCACACGGTGGCCAGCGACCACTACAACGTGATGTGGTGCTGCTTCACCGAGCCCGAGATCCGTTCGCGCTTCCTCGGCTGGGACGACGAGTCGGCCCGCATGGTCGCGACGCTGCGCGGCGCGTACGTCGAGAACCTGGGCGACCCGACCTGGGACCGCTTCGTCGCCGAGCTCTGCGGGCGCAGCGCCGAGTTCGCGCGGCTGTGGCAGCGCCACGAGGTCGCCAGCCCGGGCATGCGCGAGAAGCGGTTCGTGCACCCGCAGGTCGGCCTGCTCAGCTTCGTGACGACGAGCCTCGCGGTCGTCGAGATGCCCGGCTGCCGCGTCGTCGCCTACGCGGCGACCGACGACGCGACCCGCGACGGGCTGCGCCGGCTCGACGACCCGACCGGCTAGCCGTCAGGGGATCCGGACGACCCGGGTGTCCTCCATGGTGGTGGTCGCCTCCGGGCTGCAGATCCCCTCGCTGCAGACGTAGTGGTAGATGGCGAAGTGCGCGGTCGCGCGTCCCGAGTGCAGTGCGGTGCCGTAGAACCCCATGGCGACGGTGAAGGGCGCCTCGTCGACCCCGCACTCGCCGTAGCCGGCGCCCAGTGCTGTGGTCGCCCACGAGTAGGAGACGCCGTCCTGCACCAGCGTCGCGTCGAGCATCCAGTCGCCCTGCGGGCAGTTCTTCACCTCGGCGACGACGTTCGCGGCCGGCAGCACCGGTCCGGTGCCTTCGACGCTGCCGTCGAAGCCGTAGATCGCGCTCGTCTTGCCCTTCAGGTGCAGGGTCGGCGCGTGCGGCGAGGCGCTCGCGGGCCCGGCCATGGCGAGCACGAGGACAGCAGCAAGGACGGTGGACAGCACAGACTTGCGCACAGCGGATCCCCCTCGGTCCGGCTCCCGGAGCGACCGGCGCTGCGGGAGCAGCGCGCGGCCCGGGTGCGTGATGATCAACATGCTCCCCCGCGCCGGGGCCGTCAAGAGCCTGCTGCAGGCCCGCCCGTCCGTGCAGCCGGCCGCCGCGGATCGCCCAGGGCCGCGCACGGGTCTGGACGTACGGTGAGCGGGTGCACGAGCCGTTCCGCACGATGCTCGCGGTCGGGGGCAGGACGAACTCGCTCGGCAGGACGGCTGAGGTCGTCCGCGCGGTGCTCGCGGACAGGTCCCGGCTCGAGGAGCTCTACGACTGCCTGTTCGAGCAGGACGCCTGGCTGCGGATGCGCGCGGCCGACGCCCTGGAGAAGGTGTGCCGGGAGCACCCCGACTGGCTCGAGCCGTTCGTCGACAGGTGGGCGCGCGACCTGGGCGCGAGCCGTCAGGCGTCCCTGCAGTGGCACCTGGCGCAGGTCTACCGGCAGGTCCGGCTGACAGCGGCACAGCGGGCGGTGGCGGCCGCGTGGCTCGAGCAGCTCGTGGCGACCGCCGACGTCGACTGGATCGTGGCCGCCAACGCCCTGGACACGCTGGCGGAGTTCACGCGCAGGGGCGAGTTCTCCGGCCGCCGGCTGGTCACCCTGCTGCGAGTGCAGCAGTCGCACACGTCCAAGTCGGTGGTGAAGCGCTCCGGCACGCTGCTCGCGGAGTTCACGGACGCTCGGTGAGCGGGAAAGACCCGCCAGAGCGGCGGGAACCAGGTGGAGCTGAGGGGACTCGAACCCCTGACCCCCTCCATGCCATGGAGGTGCGCTACCAGCTGCGCTACAGCCCCGCACCGCGTCGCCGCGGCACTCGCAGAAGCATAGTGCATCGGGGGCGACGCCCCCGCTCAGCCCTCCTCGGAGAGCACCGGCTGCGGCAGGGAGCCCGCGTTGTGCTCCTCGAGCCGCCAGGCGTCCGGCCCGCGCCGCGGGTCCTCGTGGAGCACCGACCAGCAGCAGTTCGACAGCCCGCCGAGGCAGCCCCACAGCTCGGGCGGCAGGGCGAGCAGCATCGCGAGCGCGGTGCGCGCCGCTCCCCCGTGGGTGACCGCGACGAGGGTGCCGCCGGGCTCGACGCGCGCGAGCGCCTTCTGCAGGGCCTCGGACGTGCGCTCTGCGACCTCCCAGCGGGTCTCGCCGCCGCCAGGCCGTGCGTCCGGCACGCCGGCGACCCAGGCCTCCCAGCTCTCCGCGTCGACCGCGGCGATCTCGGCGCCCGTCAGCCCCTGCCAGCTGCCGGCGAAGGTCTCGCGCAGCCCGGGATCAGTGTCGACCGGCACCCCTGTCAGCTCGGCGAGCGCGGCCGCGGTGTCACGGGCGCGGACGAGGTCGGAGGAGACGATCACGCTCGGTCGCAGGCCGGTGAGCAGCCGCGCGGCCGTGCGGGCCTGCTCGCGGCCGGTGCCGTCGAGCGGCACGTCGGTCTGGCCCTGGAATCGCTCGTCGGCGTTCCACTCGGTGCGGCCGTGGCGCCAGAGCACGATCCGGCGGCCGCCGGGACGCGGGACGGTGGTCACGAACCGGCGGAGACGCCGGAGCGGCCCTGCCGCGCCTCCTCGGGCAGCTCGATCAGCGGGCAGTCGCGCCAGAGCCGCTCGAGCGCGTAGTAGACGCGCTCCTCGGCGTGCTGCACGTGGACGATCACGTCGAGGTAGTCGAGCAGGACCCAGCGGCCCTCGCGCTCGCCCTCGCGGCGCACGGGCTTGGCACCGTGCTTCAGGAGCTCCTCCTGCACGGCGTCGACGATCGCCGCGACCTGGCGGTCGTTGGTGCCGGAGCAGAGCAGGAAGGCGTCGGTGATGACCAGCTGGTCGCTGACGTCGACGGCGACCAGCTCGTCGGCGAGCTTGTCGGCAGCGGCGACCGCGGCGGCGCGGATGAGCTCGACGGCTCGGGGGCTGGCAGGCACGGAGCTCCTCACGTTCGGGACGTCTCAGGCCTCCAGCATGTCACTTCCCGCGTAGAGCGCGTGCTTGGCGATGTACTGCACCACCCCGTCGGGGACGAGGTACCACACGGGGTCACCACCGCGTACCCGTGCGCGACAGTCGGTCGAGGAGATCGCGAGGGCCGGCACCTCGAGCAGGCTGACCCGGCCGACGGGCAGGCCGTCGCCGCTGAGGTGGTGCCCCGGGCGCGTCACGCCGACGAAGTGGGCGAGCGCGAACAGCTCGTCGGCGTCCTTCCACGACAGGATCTGCGCCAGGGCGTCGGCGCCGGTGATGAAGTAGAAGTCGTCACCGGGGTCGCGCTGGGTGCGCAGGTCGCGCAGCGTGTCGATCGTGTAGGTCGGTCCGGCGCGGTCGATGTCGACCCGGCTGACCGTGAAGCGGGGGTTCGACGCCGTGGCGATCACCGTCATGAGGTAGCGGTGCTCGGCCGGCGTCACCGCGCGCTCGGGCTTCTGCCACGGCTCGCCGGTGGGCACGAAGACGACCTCGTCGAGCTCGAAGCGGGAGGCGACCTCGCTGGCGGCGACGAGGTGGCCGTGGTGCACGGGGTCGAACGTGCCACCCATGACTCCGATGCGTGCCACGTCGGCCCTCTCCGCTCAAGGACCGGGCCGTTCGTCCCGATCAGGAAGGCAGCGTACGGGTCCGGGGGCACTCCCCCGGGGCGCCCGGTGCGTGGACCGAGGGGAGCGCCACCGATGCCGGCAGTTCACGTGGGACGACAGCCCGTCTACGACCGGGCTCTCGACGTCGTGGGCTACGAGCTGCTGTTCCGCGGCCACCCCACCGCGACCTCGGCGGAGCGCACCGACGACCTGGCCACCACGCGGGTCATCGTCAACACGTTCATGGAGTTCGGCCTCGAGCGCCTGGTCGGGCGCCGGCTCGCCTTCGTCAACCTCACCCGCCCGTTCGTCGTCGGCCAGCTGCCGGTGCCCTTCCTGCCCGGCAAGGCGATCCTCGAGGTGCTCGAGACGATCCCCACCGACCAGGAGGTGCTCGACGGCGCCCGCAACCTCAAGGAGCAGGGCTACAGCCTCGCCCTCGACGACTGGGAGGACGAGCCCGACCGCCGGTCGCTGCTGCCCCTGGTCGACGTCGTGAAGATCGACATCTCCAGCTGCGACGCCACCGAGCTCGAGCGCCGGGTGCGCAGCCTGCGCAGCAGCCACGACCTCACCCTGGTCGCCGAGCGCATCGAGACCGCCGCCGAGATGGACCTGTGCCACCGGCTAGGCTTCGACTGGTTCCAGGGCTACTTCCTGCTGCGCCCCGACGTCGTCACCGCGCGGACCGTGGCTCCGGCCCACCTCGCCTGCCTGCAGCTGCTCGGCCGGCTCGCCGACCCCGACATCGACCTCGGGGAGATCGAGACCGTCGTGCGCGCCGACCTCGGCCTCAACTACCGGGTGCTGCGAGCCGCCAACGCCGCCTCGTCGGGCACCGTGCGCCGCATCGAGTCGATCCGCGACGCGCTGGTCATGCTCGGCATGCAGACGCTGCGCTCCTGGATGCTGCTGATGGTGCTCTCCGACGCGACCGAGCCCGACTCCGAGCAGCTCACCTCGGCCATGACCCGCGCCCGCACGTGCGAGCTGGTCGCGAAGTCGTGCGGCGACGTGAGGCCCGAGTCGGCCTTCATCGTCGGCCTGCTCAGCAGCCTCGACACGGTGCTCGGCCTGCGCATGGAGCTGGTCGTCGAGAAGCTGCCGCTCTCCGACGAGCTGCGCGAGGCCCTGACCCGCCGCACCGGCCCGCTGGGCACCGTGCTGCGGACCGTGCTGGCCCTCGAGGACCGGGACGACGACGCCCTGACCGCCGCCCTGGACGAGCTGCCCGTCGACGCCGACGAGGTGACGCGCTGCTACCTCGGGGCGATGGGCTGGGCCATGGACACGACGGAGAGCGTCATCGGTCCGGTCAAGGTCGAGGTCGGCTCGCTCTGAGCCCGCGGGACGCCCTCAGCGTCCCGTGACCTCGAGCACCGCGGGCACGAACTCCGGCCAGGTGCTGCGCGGCGGCACCTGGTGCCCCATGCCCTCGAGGACCAGCAGCCGCGCTCCTGGCACCGCTGCGGCGAGCGACCGCCCGTGCGGCAGCGGGAACAGCGGGTCGTGCGTCCCGTGGACGACGAGCGTGGGCACCCGGATGTCGTGCACGTCCAGCTCCGGCCCGTCGCCCGTGCCGGAGACCCGCCAGTGGTTGCCGGCCGCCGCCATGTCGGGACTGCGCCCGAACGTCGCGACGGCACCGGCGCGTACGTCGTCCTCGTCGGTCCCCAGCGGGCCGGCGTAGGCGCGCGCCCCCTCGAGCAGGTGCTCCACGACCGCCTCGCGGTCGTGCCAGTCCGGGTCCGGCGGCGGGGCGGCGAAGCGCGCCTGCAGCGCCGGCTCCGGCGGCGGGCCGGCCGCGTCGACTCCGCCGACGGCGGTGGTGGCGACCAGCGTCACGCTCGCGACGAGCTCCGGGTGCCGGAGGGCCAGGTCCTGCGCGATCCCGCCGCCCATCGAGACGCCCACGAGGTGCGCGGGCCCGCGACCGAGCTGCCTCACCACCTCCAGGGCGTCCCGCGAGAGAGCCGCACCGTCGTAGTCGGGCTCCCCGGGCGGCCCCGTGGTCGACGCGCCGGTGTCGCGCGGGTCGAAGCGCACGACGTGGCGCCCGGCCGCGGCGAGCTGCCTACAGAGGTCGGGCGGCCACGCGTCCATCGAGCTGCTCGCCCCGCTGAGCAGGACGAGCGTGGGCAGGGCGGGGTCGCCGAACGCCTCGGCGCAGATCTCGACGTCGTCCAGCTGCAGACGCTGCATGCAGGTCGTGACGAGACGACCGGGACCAGCTCGTCGGCCGCGCGAGGACGTCAGCGGTTGCGGTTGAAGCTCCAGGTCACGAGCAGCAGTGCGCACAGGATGCCGAACGCGATCAGGGCCAGCACGATGGGCGGCGCCGGCAGGGAGTTGACCTCTTCAGCCGCGAAGTACGTGCCTGCCATGCCCTGCTCCTCAACCCGGTGACTCGAACCCTCCGCATGGTGCCACAGGGGCGCGATCAGGCGCGTACGTGCCCCTCGCCCACCACGACGTACTTCGTCGAGGTCATCTCGGGCAGGCCCATCGGGCCGCGGGCGTGCAGCTTCTGGGTCGAGATGCCGATCTCGGCGCCGAAGCCGAACTCGCCGCCGTCGGTGAAGCGGGTGGAGGCGTTGACCATGACCGCCGCCGAGTCGACGCGGGCGACGAAGCGCTTGGCCGCCGCCTGCGAGGTGGTGACGATGGCCTCGGTGTGGCTGCTTCCGTAGCGGCGGATGTGGTCGACGGCGTCGTCGAGGGAGTCGACGACGCGGACGGCGATGTCGAGCGAGTAGTACTCGGCGTACCAGTCGTCCTCGGTCGCCGGCACCGCCTCGACGCCCAGCTCCGCGGCGGCCGCGACCACGGCCTCGTCGCCGTGCAGGGTCACGCCCGCGCCGGTCATCGCGGTGATGCCGGCCGGCAGGAACGCCTCGACCGCGTCGCGGTGCACCAGCAGCGTCTCGGCCGCGTTGCACACGCTGGTGCGCTGGGTCTTGGAGTTGAGCAGGATCGAGACGGCCATCGCGACGTCGGTCTCGGCGTCGACGTAGACGTGGCAGTTGCCGGCGCCGGTCTCGATCACGGGCACGGTCGACTCCTCGACGACCGAGCGGATCAGGTCGGCCCCGCCGCGCGGGATCAGCACGTCGACCAGGCCGCGGGCGCGCATGAGGTGCTTGACCGACTCGCGCGACTCCCCCGGCACCAGCACGACCGAGTCGGCCGGCAGCCCCGAGGCCTCGACCGCGTCGCGCAGGACCGCGACCAGGGCGGTGTTGGAGGCGTAGGCGCTCGAGGAGCCGCGCAGCAGCGCCGCGTTGCCCGACTTGAGGCACAGGCCGGCGGCGTCGACGGTGACGTTGGGGCGAGCTTCGTAGATGATCCCGACCACGCCGAGCGGCACGCGCACCTGGCGGACCTCGAGCCCGTTGGGCAGGGTGTAGCCGCGCACG
Source organism: Motilibacter peucedani (assembly GCF_003634695.1). Classification (NCBI taxonomy): domain Bacteria; kingdom Bacillati; phylum Actinomycetota; class Actinomycetes; order Motilibacterales; family Motilibacteraceae; genus Motilibacter; species Motilibacter peucedani. Next base: position 151,556 of record NZ_RBWV01000012.1, on the reverse strand, counting down.
ACCTCGCCGACCGGGTCGGGCAGCGCCGCGGCGGCGCGCAGGCCGGCCGCCATGTCGGCGACGCGGCTCGCGGTCAGGGTCAGCCGGTCGACCAGGTTGGCCGGCGTGCCGTTCGCTTGCGCCCGGGCGACGTCGTCGGCGTTGGCCGCGAGGATCTCGTCGAGCCGCGCCTCGAGCGCGTCGGCCATGGCGTGCAGCGCGGCGTCCTTGGGGGCGCGGGCCAGCGGCGCGAGCGCGACGCTCGCCTCCTTGGCGCGTCGGGCTGCCTCGAGGACGTCAGTGCGCTCATCGACCGCGGTCATGGCGTCCAGCCTACGGGGGCGCTGAGCCCAGGGTGTAGCGGACGTGCTGCTCGAAGCGGATGCTGCCGTCGGCGCGCCGGCCCTCCTCCAGCACGGCGTACGCGGCGGCGCGCACCTCCTCGCGCCGCTCGGGCGGCACCGCCTCCCACATCGCGCGCTGGCCGTGCGACCAGCTGAACTCGTACCAGTGGTCCGCTCCGGCGAGGACGACCGGGCACGTCGTGCCGACGGTGCGCACGGCACGCAGTCCCGCCGCAGCGAGCAGCTGCTCCATGCCCTCGTCGGAGCCGAACGGTCCGCGCGTCCCGCTGGTGCGGGCGTCGCGCAGGCCCGGCGGCAGGTAGGGCGCGAAGACGGCGTCGACCCGGTCCCAGAGCGGGTCGTTCGGGCCGAAGGTCGAGACGCCGAGCCGGCCGCCCGGGCGGAGCAGCTGCACCCACGCGCGCACGGCGGCGAGCGGGTCCGGGAGGAAGAAGAGCACGAGCGAGGAGGCGACCAGGTCGAACGAGCGCGCCGGGACCTCGGGCGCGGAGGCGTCGCCGACGCGCACGTCGACGTGGTGCAGCTGCTCCGCGCGCGCCGCCTGCGCGGCCGCAGCGACCATGCGGGGGGCGAGGTCGATGCCTACCGCGGAGCCGTCCGCTCCCACGGCCCGGGCGAGCGGGAGCAGGACCGCCCCGCGACCGCAGCCGACGTCGAGGGCGTGCTCGCCGGACCGGGGCGCGAGCTGCTCGACCAGCCCTTCGGCGATCGGGCCGAACCACGGGACGCCGACCTGGTCGTAGGTGTCGGCGACGCGGTCGAACAGCCCGGCGGCGCCGGGCGGCGCGGCCTCGCCGTCGTCAGCCACTACTCGGCCGCGGGCGGCACCTGGTCGGGGTCGTAGTCCTCGATGCCGGCCTCGACCCGCTCCTGCTCTGTGCGGTGGGCCAGGGCGTCGTCGTTCGGGTGGGCCGGCGCCTTGCCGTGCTCGTGGCGGTCGCGGTAGGCGCCCTCGGTGGGCTCCAGCACGTCGCCCAGCGTGGGTTCGTCCGGTGCGCTCGTCATGCGGGGTCCTCCAGAGCTCTCGTCCTGCTCGTCGGTCCCCCGGATCCTGCTCCGGGTGCCGCGGGCGAAACCTGCTCGTGGACGGGCCGACCGGGCCGCGGGGCTAGGGCCGCAGCACCACGAGGTCGTCGCGGTGCACCAGCTCGCGCTCGTAGGCCGGGCCGAGCTCGGCGGCGAGCTCGTGGGTCGTGCGGCCGAGCAGCGCGGGCAGCTCGGAGGCGTCGAAGTTGACCAGGCCGCGGGCCACCACCGCGCCGGCCTCGTCGACCAGCTCGACCGGGTCGCCGGCGGCGAAGTCGCCGGCGAGCCCGACCACGCCGGCCGGGAGCAGCGAGGCCTGGCGCTCGACCACCGCGCGCACGGCGCCGGCGTCGAGGACCAGCCGCCCGCGGGTCGCAGTCGCGTGCTCCAGCCACAGCAGGCGGGCCGGGCGCCGGGGCCCGACCGCGGCGAACAGCGTGCCGACGGGGCCGCCCGAGAGCGCCTCGGCGGCCTGCGCAGCGGAGGTCAGCAGCGTGGGGATGCCCGAGGCGGTGGCCATGCGGGCCGACTCGACCTTGGTGACCATGCCGCCGGACCCGACGCCCGAGCCGACGCCGCCGAGGTCGAGCCCGTCGAGCTGCGACCAGTCGGTCACGGAGTCGACGCGGCGGGCGCCGGGCTTGCGCGGGTCGGTGTCGTAGAGCGCGTCGACGTCGCTGAGCAGCACCAGCGCGTCGGCCTGCACCAGCTGCGCCACGAGGGCGGCGAGCCGGTCGTTCTCGCCGAAGCGGATCTCCGCGGTCGCGACCGTGTCGTTCTCGTTGACCACCGGGACCGCGCCCAGGGCGAACAGGCGGGTCAGCGTACGGTGCGCGTTGCGGTAGTGCGCGCGGCGGATCACGTCCTCGACGGTCAGCAGCACCTGCCCCACCGGTACGCCGTGGCGGGCGAACGCTTCGGTGTAGCGGTGGACGAGCAGCCCCTGCCCCACGCTGGCCGCCGCCTGCTTGGTGGCCAGGTCGCCGGGGCGCCGGGTGAGCCCCAGCGGGCGCATCCCCGCCGCGATCGCGCCCGAGCTCACCAGCACCACGTCGCAGCCGGCCAGCCGGCGGGCGGCGAGCGCGTCGGCCAGGGCGCGGATGCGCAGGTCGTCGAGCTCGCCGTCGGTGGTGGTCAGCGACGACGAGCCCACCTTGACGACGACGCGGGCGGCGGAGGCCACCGCGCCGCGTCCGGCGAGCTCGGGCTGCATCAGCGGCGCCGGCTCTCGCCCTCGAGGCGCAGGTCGTGCCCGCGGCGGCCGTGCAGCAGCTCGGCGCCGGCCTCGATGCTGGGCTCCCAGTCGAAGACGACGGCGCCGTCGCCCTCGCCGATGATGACCTCGTCGCCGGGCTGGGCGCCCTGCTCGACGAGGGCGGCCTCCACGCCGAGCTTGGCCAGCCGGTCGGCGAGGAAGCCGACGGCCTCGTCGTTGGAGAAGTCGGTCTGGCGCACCCAGCGCCACGGCTTGTCGCCGCGCACGCGGTAGCTGTCGCCCTCGCTCGTGACGGTGAACTCGACCGCCTTGTGGCCCCGCGGCCGCAGCACGATGCGCTGCGCCTCGGGCTCGGGCAGCGCGGCCCGCGCCTCGGCGACGACCTTGGCCATGGCGAAGGTCAGCTCGCGCAGGCCCTCGCGACTGGCCGCCGAGACGATGTGCACTTCCAGGCCCCGGGCCTCGAGGTCGCCGCGCACCATCTCGGCCAGCTCGCGCGCCTCGGGGACGTCGACCTTGTTGAGCGCCACCATGCGGGGGCGGTCGGCGAGTCCGCCGTAGGCGGCGAGCTCGGCCTCGATGGTGTCGAGGTCGCTGAGCGGGTCGCGGCCGGGCTCGAGCGTCGCGCAGTCGAGCACGTGGACGAGGGCGAGGCAGCGCTCGACGTGGCGCAGGAACTCCAGGCCCAGCCCCTTGCCCTCGCTGGCGCCCGGGATCAGGCCGGGCACGTCGGCCACGGTGAAGCGGGCCTCGCCGGCCATCACGACGCCGAGGTTGGGCACCAGGGTGGTGAAGGGGTAGTCGGCGATCTTCGGCTTGGCCGCGGAGAGGGCACCGACCAGCGAGGACTTCCCGGCGCTGGGGAAGCCGACCAGGGCGACGTCGGCGACGATCTTGAGCTCGAGGACGACGTCGCGGGCGTCGCCGGGCTCGCCGAGCAGAGCGAAGCCCGGCGCCTTGCGCTTGGTGGAGGCCAGCGCGGCGTTGCCGAGCCCGCCGCGGCCGCCGGCGGCGACGACGAAGGACGCACCGGCGCCCACGAGGTCGGCGAGCACCTCGCCGTCGAGCGACTTCACGACGGTGCCGTCGGGCACGGGGAGCACCAGGTCGGTGCCGTTGGCGCCGTCGCGGTTGCTGCCGGCGCCCTGCTTGCCGCTGTCGGCGCGGCGGTGGGGGCCGTGGTGGTAGTCGAGCAGCGTCGTCACCTGCGGGTCGACGACGAGGGTGATGTCGCCGCCGTCGCCCCCGTTGCCGCCGTCGGGGCCGCCGAGCGGCTTGAACTTCTCGCGGTGGATGGACGCGCACCCGTGCCCGCCGTCACCGGCGCTCGCGTGCAGGACCACGCGGTCGACGAACGTCGTCATGCGGGTGACCTCTCAGTGGGGTGGTGGAGGGGCGGCTGGTGCCGCGTCCACCGGGTGGAACGCAGAAGGGCGGACCGGGGATGCCCCGGTCCGCCCCTCGCTGTGAACTCGTGCGCTGGGGAGCTACTTCGCCAGCGGGTCGACGAGGTTGGTGACCTCGACCGCGGGGACGATGTCGATCACCCGGCGCTCGCGGCGCTGGCCGAACTTCACGTGGCCCGGGACGAGCGCGAACAGCGTGTCGTCCTTGCCGCGGCCGACGCCGAGGCCGGGGTGGAAGTGCGTGCCGCGCTGGCGGACGAGGATCTCGCCGGCGTTGACGAGCTGGCCGCCGTAGCGCTTGACGCCGAGGTACTGCGCGTTGGAGTCACGACCGTTGCGGGTCGAGGACGCGCCCTTCTTGTGTGCCATGTCGCCAGCCCCTAGTTCGCAGTCTCGACGGATGCAGCGGTCTCGATGCCGGTGACCTTGACCGCCGTCAGCGAGCTGCGGTAGCCCTGGCGGCGGCGGTAGCCGGTCTTGTTCTTGTAGCGCAGGATGTCGATCTTGACACCCTTGCGGTGGTCGACCACCTCGGCGGTCACGGTGACGCCGGACAGAGCCGCAGCGTCGGAGGTGATGGTCTCACCGTCGACGAGCAGGAGCGGCTGCAGCTGCAGCGACGACCCGGGCTCGCCGGCCACACGGTCGAGGACGACGAGGTCGCCGACAGCGACCTTCTCCTGGCGGCCACCGGCGCGAACGATCGCGTACACCCTGGGACTCACTCTCACATCTGACGGCCCCGCGGCGGGACACGCACGGCCGTGCTCCACCAGCGTCCGACGAGGTCGGGTGTCGCTCGGGAACCCGGCGCAGCGCAGGCGCGGGGTGGCGCGCCACAGGCGCACCGTCTGCTCAGAGTACGGAACGCCGCCGCCCGGGGTCAAACCCGGGGGGCGGCGTCCCGCCTCCGCTCGTGCTGGCTGCCCAGCCGCCGGCTAAGGACGCGTCGCGCGCCGGCGCCGGCGCTGCGGCCGGCCCTCGTCGACGGCCTGTTCGGCCGCAGGCGCCGTCTCGGGCTCCGGCGCGGTCTCGGGCTGGACCTCCGACACCGGGTCCTCCGCAGCGACGGGGTCGGAGGCGACGTCGGGCGCCTGCGCACCGGCCGCAGCGGGGGGCGGCACCGGCGCGAGCAGCGCGGGCGACGGCGGCGCCCCGGGCACGACCATCGGGCGGCGCCGCTGCTCCTGCTCGTGTGCCTCTGCGCCGCCGTCGAGGTGGACGATGACGCCGCGGCCCTTGCAGTGCTCGCAGGGCTCGGAGAAGGCCTCGAGCAGCCCGGTGCCGACCCGCTTGCGCGTCATCTGCACCAGCCCGAGCGAGGTGACCTCGGCGACCTGGTGCTTGGTGCGGTCGCGGCCGAGGCACTCGAGCAGGCGTCGCATCACGAGGTCGCGGTTGCTCTCGAGCACCATGTCGATGAAGTCGATCACGATGATCCCGCCCATGTCGCGCAGCCGGAGCTGGCGGACGATCTCCTCGGCGGCCTCGAGGTTGTTCTTGGTGACGGTCTCCTCGAGGTTGCCGCCGCCCTTGCCGGTGAACCGGCCCGTGTTGACGTCGACCACGACCATCGCCTCGGTGCGGTCGATGACCAGCGAGCCGCCCGAGGGCAGGAACACCTTGCGGTCGAGCGCCTTGACCAGCTGCTCGTCGATGCGGTGGGCGGCGAAGGCGTCGCCGGAGCCGGTCCACCTCTCGACGCGGTCGGCGAGCTCAGGAGCGACCGAGCGGATGTAGGGCTCGACCGTGCTCCACGCGCCGTCGCCCGAGACGACCACCTTGCGGAAGTCCTCGTTGAAGACGTCGCGCAGCACGCGCACGGTGAGGTCGGGCTCGCCGTGGAGCAGCGCGGGCGCCGAGGCGGTGGAGGCGGCCTTCTGGATCTGCTCCCACTGCTCCTGCAGGCGCGCGACGTCGGCCGCGATGTCCTCCTCGCTGGCCCCCTCGGCCGCGGTGCGCACGATGACGCCCGCGTCCTCGGGCACGACCCGGCGCAGGATCGACTTGAGCCGCGTGCGCTCGTTCTCGGGCAGCTTGCGGCTGATGCCGGTCATGGAGCCCCCGGGCACGTAGACCAGGAAGCGGCCAGGCAGCGAGATCTGGCTGGTGAGCCGGGCGCCCTTGTGGCCGATCGGGTCCTTGGTGACCTGCACCAGCACCGGGTCGCCGCTCTTGAGAGCGAGCTCGATGCGCTTGGGCTGGCCCTCCATGCCGACGGCGTCCCAGTTGACCTCGCCGGCGTAGAGCACCGCGTTGCGGCCCTTGCCGAGGTCGAGGAACGCGGCCTCCATGCTCGGGAGCACGTTCTGCACCCGGCCGAGGAACACGTTGCCGACCAGGCTGCCGCTGTCGCCGTTGTCGATGTAGTGCTCGACGAGCATGCCGTCCTCGAGCACCGCGATCTGCGTGCGCTTGCCGCGCTGGCGCACGACCATGGTCCGCTCGACGGCCTCGCGGCGCGCCAGGAACTCGGCCTCGGTGAGCAGCGGGGTACGCCTGCGGCCGAGCTCGCGCCCCTCGCGGCGGCGCTGCTTCTTGGCCTCGAGGCGCGTGGAGCCGCGCAGCGACTGCACCTCGTCGCCGTCGTCGCGCGAGCGCGAGCGGCGCGACTCGCGCGAGCGCGCCGGGCGCTCGGTCTCCTCGACCGCGGCCTCGGTGTCGTCGGACCCGCCCCTGCGGCGACGACGGCGGCGACGGCGCGAGCCACCGGCGCCCTCGTCGTCCGAGTCGGTGTCCGCGTCGGCCTCCGCGCCCTCGCCGGCGTCGCCCTCGGCCGGCTCGGCCGCTTCCGGCGCGACGAACGCGGCCGTCGGGGAGGTGCGCTCGGTGCCGTCCTCGTCGGCCGCCTCGTCCTGCTCGCCCTCGCCGCGGTTGCGGCTGCGCCGGCCGCGGCCGCCGCGGCGGCGGCGTCGCCGGCCGCCGTCGGGCTGCTCGTCGTCGTCCTGCTCGCCCTCGGCGGTGTCCGCGTCGGACGTGCCCTCGGCCGGTGCGTCCCCGGTGAGCAGCGCGTCGACCAGCTCGTCGGCGCTGGTCGCGTCGCCCGCGGCACCGGTCGCGGCGGTGTCGTCGCCCGCAGCGTCGAGGAGCACCTCGGCGGCGGCGACCGCCTGCTCGGCGACCGGGTCGATCGTGGTGCCGAGCTCGGCGGCGCCCTGGCCGCGCGTGGCGCGGCGGCGACGGCCACCACGGGTGCGCGGTGCAGCCTCCCCGGCGACGGCCGCGTCGGCCGCATCGGCCGCGTCGGCCGCATCGGCCGCGTCGCCGGCGTCGGGCGCCTCAGCGGCTGGGGCCTGCGCGGCCGCAGCCGTCCCGTCGGCCGCCGCGGCGTCCGCCACTGCGGGGGCGGCCTCGCGGGCGGGGCCGGCCTCGGCGGTGGCCCGGCGGCGGCGGCGCGGACGCGCGGGCTCCGGGACCTCGGGGTCGACCGGGGGCTGGAAGAGCACCGCGGGCACGACCGGCTCGGCGGCGGGCGCCGGAGCGCCAGTCCCCTCCCCGGCGGTGTCCTCCTCGGCGGTGTCCTCGTCGGCGGGCAGGGCGTCGGCGGGCAGGGCGTCGGCAGAGAGCTCGGTGGCGGGGAGCTCGACGGCAGGCTCCGGGCGCAGCTCGGCGGCCGGCTCGACGGCGGAGTCGTCAGCGGGCGACTCGTCGGCGGCCGGCGGGGTCGAGGGGGCCGCCTTCTTGGCGGCCGTCTTCCGGGTGCGGCGGGCGCGAGGGGCGGGCGCCTCCTCGGCGGCCGGCTCCACGGCGGGCGCGGCGGGCGCGGCCGGCTCCGCCGTCACGACCTCGGCGACCGTCGCCGGCAGCTCGGCGGACGCCTCCTCGGCGAGCGGCTGCAGCTCGGTGGGCGCCACGGCCTTCTTGCTGGCGCGCTTGGTCGCTGTCTTCGTCGCCGCCTTGCGGGGGGCACGGGTGCGCGGGGCGGGCTGCTCCGCGGCGGCGGGCGCGTCACCCGTCGGCGCCTCGGCAGCAGCCGGCTCAGCAGCCGCAGCCGGCTCAGCAGCCGCTGCAGGCTCGGCAGCCGCAGCAGGCTGCTCGCCGCTGGTCTCGGCCGGCGGACCGGCCGGGCGGCTGGCCGCCCGGCGGCGCCGGGGCGCGGGTCGGGCGGCCGCGGCCGGCTCGTCGCCGGCCACAGGCGTACCCGTGGTGTCGGTGGTGCTGTCGTTCTCGACCATGAGGGCCGCTCCGTCTTCGGCTCCCGGGCGTCTGGACGCCGCGCAGGAGCATGTCGTGCCGCCCGGACCGGGTGTCGGACCGAGCGGAAGCCTGTGGGGACGCGCACCGGTGCACCGCAGGTCGGAGCTGGCGGCACGCTGCCGCTGTCAGGCTCCTCGAGCGAGTCCGGGTGCGCCGGCGAGGTCCCTGTCGACGGAGAGCGGGTCGCCCACCGCGCCGGACTGCTCGTCGAACGGCCCCTGCGCCAGCCGCACCGCGATCGGCGGCGCAGGCGGCACGAGCTCAGCCACTCGGCGGAGTCCGGAGAGGACATCGTCGGGTCGAACGGTCGGCGTCCCGTGCCGTACGACCACGCCGAGTATCGCACACGGGTCGCCACCGGCCTCCGGACCGGGACCGACGGCGAGCCGCGCCACCGCGCCGCGGGCGTCGAAGCTGCGTACGCCGTCCTTCGTCAGCCTCTCGACCAGCACCTCGGGCGCAGCGAGGAAGGCGGTCGCGGCGGCCTGCGCCGCGGCCAGGTCGACGCCCGGCAGCGTGATCTGCCAGACGGAGGCCTCGAGCCGGTCGGCGAGCGAGCCGGGCCCGGCCTCGACGACCTCGAGCACGTCGAGACCGGGCGGCAGCGCGGTGTCGACCGCCAGGCGCACCGCCTCGGGGTCGACGCGCTCGGCGACCGAGACCTCGACGTACTCGGCCTCGCTCGCCGTGCCGGTCGGCGCGGCGTTGGCGTAGGAGATCTTGGGGTGCGGGTTGAAGCCGGCGGAGTAGGCGACCGGCAGCCCGGCGCGGCGCACCGCCCGCTCGAAGGCGCGCTGGAAGTCGCGGTGGCTGGTGAAGCGCAGCCGGCCGCGCTTGGCCCACCGGATGCGCAGCTTCTGCACCGCGGGAGGGGGCGGCGGCCCCTCGGGCTGCCGGGGCATCAGCCGACCACGGTGAGCGGCAGCAGCTTCTGGCCGGTCGGGCCGACCTGGATCTCGGTCCCCATCTGCGGGCACACGCCGCAGTCGAAGCACGGGTTCCAGCGGCAGTCGTCGACCTCGACGCCGCCGTCGGGGTCGATCGCGTCCTGCCAGTCCTGCCAGAGCCACTCCTTGTCGAGCCCCGAGTCGAGGTGGTCCCAGGGCAGGACCTCGAGCTGCTCGCGCTCGCGCAGGGTGAACCAGTCGACGTCGACGGGGCCGTCTGCGAGGACCTCGGCCGCGGCGCCCATCCACCGGTCGTAGGAGAAGTGCTCGCTCCAGCCGTCGAACCGCCCGCCGAGCTCGTAGACCCGGCGGATGACCGCACCGACGCGGCGGTCGCCGCGCGAGAGCAGGCCCTCGACGATGCCCGGCTTGCCGTCGTGGTAGCGGAAGCCGATGGCCTTGGCGTAGTTGCGGTCGGCGCGGATCGCGTCGCGCAGCTTGAGCAGGCGGGCGTCGGTGGTCTCGTGGTCGAGCTGCCCCGCCCACTGGAACGGCGTGTGCGGCTTGGGCACGAACCCGCCGATCGAGACGGTGCACCGGATGTCGCGGGTGCCGCTCACCTGGCGCCCGGTCTCGATCACGCGCTTGGCGACCCGGGCGATGGCGACGACGTCCTCGTCGGTCTCGGTCGGCAGCCCGCACATGAAGTAGAGCTTGACCTGGCGCCAGCCGGCGCCGTAGGCCGCGGCGACCGTCGCGATCAGGTCGTCCTCGGTCACCATCTTGTTGATGACCTGGCGCATGCGGTCGGTGCCGCCCTCGGGGGCGAAGGTCAGCCCCGAGCGCCGCCCGTTGCGGGTCAGCTCGTTGGCCAGGTCGATGTTGAAGGCGTCGACGCGGGTGCTCGGCAGCGAGAGCGAGGTGTTGGTGCCCTCGTAGCGGTCGGCGAGGCCCTTGGTCACCTCGGCGATCTCGGTGTGGTCGGCGCTCGAGAGCGAGAGCAGGCCGACCTCCTGGAAGCCGGTCGCCTTCAGCCCGGCGTCGACCATCTCGCCGATCGTGGTGATGCTGCGCTCGCGCACCGGGCGCGTGATCATGCCGGCCTGGCAGAAGCGGCAACCCCGCGTGCAGCCGCGGAACACCTCGACGCTCATGCGCTCGTGCACGGTCTCGGCCAGCGGCACCAGGGGCTGCTTGGGGTAGGGCCACGAGTCGAGGTCCATGACCGTGTGCTTGCTGACGCGCCACGGCACGCCGGAGCGGTTGGGCACCACGCGCTGGATGCGGCCGTCGGGGAGGTAGTCGACGTCGTAGAAGCGTGGTACGTAGAGGTTGCCCGTCTGCGCCAGGCGGAAGAGCAGCTCCTCGCGACCGCCGGGGCGGCCCTCGGCCTTCCAGTCGCGCACGATCGCGGAGATCAGGAGCACGGCCTCCTCGCCGTCACCCAGGACCGCCGCGTCGATGAACTCGGCGATGGGCTCCGGGTTGAAGGCGGCGTGACCACCTGCGACCACGACGGGGTGCGACTCGTCGCGGTCGGCCGCGGAGAGCGGGATGCCGGCGAGGTCGAGCGCGGCCAGCATGTTGGTGTAGCCGAGCTCGGTCGCGAACGAGATGCCGAACAGGTCGAACGCGCCGACCGGGCGGTGGGCGTCGACGGTGAACTGCGGGACGGCGTGCTCGCGCATCAGCGCCTCGAGGTCGGGCCACACGCTGTAGGTGCGCTCGGCGAGGACGTCGGGCTGCTCGTTGAGCACCTCGTAGAGGATCTGCAGGCCCTGGTTGGGCAGGCCGACCTCGTAGGCGTCGGGGTACATCAGCGCCCAGCGGACCGTGGCGGCGTCCCAGTCCTTGACCTGCGCGTTGAGCTCGCCACCGACGTACTGCACCGGCTTCTGCACCCGTGTGAGCAGCTGCTCGAGCTGCGGGAAGACGGACGCGACGGGCATGGTGTGGGCCTTCTCCTCGACTGCGGGCGTGCGGGTCCAGGGTAGTTCAGACCGGTGCATACTCGTCCCCGACTGGAGGTGTCCTGTGCGCCGTCGTGGGACCGTGATCACCGCCCTGCTCGCCGTGCTCGTCAGCGGCCTCACCTGGGCGGGGGTGGCCGACGCCGCGACTCCCGGCACCACCCTGGTCGGCGCGGCGTCGGGGCGCTGCCTCGACGTCTACCGCGGCTCGACGACGGCCGGCACGCCGCTCATCGTCTGGGACTGCCACGGCACCGCCAACCAGCGGTGGACCCTGCCGTCCGACGGCACGCTGCGCGTCTTCGCCGGCAGCCGCTGCGCACAGCCGGCCGGCGGGTCGACGGCCCGCGGCGTGGCGGTCGAGGTCGCGGCCTGCACGGGGTCGCCCGCCCAGCGCTGGACGCTGACCTCGGGCGGCACGCTCGTCAACGCCGCCGCGAGCCTCTGCCTCGACGTGCTCCAGGCGCGCACCGCCGCGGGCTCGGCGGTCGGCGTGTGGACCTGCCACGGGCGCGGCAACCAGACCTGGCGGCGCGGCCCCGACACCACGCCGCCCACCTCCCCCACCGCCCTGCGCGCCTCGGGGCTCAGCTGCTCCGCGGTCACGCTCGACTGGTCGGCCGCCTCCGACGACGTCGCGGTCACCGCCTACGACGTCTTCCACGACGGCCAGCTCGTCACCAGCGTGGCCGCAGCACCCGTGACGGTGGCGGTCACGCCGGGGGTCGCCTACGGCTGGTACGTCGACGCCCGAGATGCTGCCGGCAACGTCTCGCAGGCCAGCCCGACGCTGACCGTCACGCCGCCGCGCTGCGGCAGCGACACCACGCCGCCCAGTGCTCCCACCTCGCTGACCGCGACCGTCGACGGCACCTCCGTGACGCTCGGGTGGCGCGCGTCCAGCGACGACGTCGGCGTGACGGCGTACGTCGTGGCTCGCGACGGCGCGACGGTCGCCACCGTGCCGGGAGGCACCACCGCGTACACCGACAGCGGGCTGGCGCCGCTCCAGCGCTACTCGTGGACGGTCCGGGCGAGGGACGCGGCGGGCAACGTGTCGGCCGCGTCCGCCGCCGTCACGGCGACGACCGGGCGCGCGTGCAGCAGCGCGATCTGCGGGGTCACCGAGGTGGCCCGCGACAGCGACATCCCGTGGGGGCTGGTCACGCTGCCCGACGGCTCGGTGCTCTACGCGCGGCGCGACGCCCACCAGGTCGTCCGCCTCGACCCGGCCACGGGCACGACGACCTCGCTCGGGACGCTCCCAGGGGTCGAGTCGACCGGCGGCGAGGGCGGCCTGCTCGGCCTCGCGGTCTCGCCCAGCTTCGCCAGCGACCACTGGCTCTACGTCATGCACTCGACGGCGACCGACAACCGCATCGTGCGGGTGCCCTACACCGGCGGGAAGCTCGACGTCGCCGGCGAGCAGGTGCTGCTCACCGGGATCCTGCGCAACAAGTACCACAACGGCGGCCGGCTGCGGTTCGGCCCCGACGGCATGCTCTACGCCTCGACCGGCGACGCCCAGAACGGCGCCTACGCCCAGCGGCTGACCGGCACCGGCTCGCTCAACGGCAAGGTGCTGCGCCTGACGCCGACCGGCGGCGTGCCGGCCGACAACCCGTTCGGCAGCTACGTCTGGAGCTACGGCCACCGCAATCCCCAGGGGCTCGCGTTCGACGCGCAGGGCCGGCTGTGGGAGCAGGAGTTCGGCAACAACGTCATGGACGAGACCAACCTGATCGCCCGCGGCGGCAACTACGGCTGGCCGCAGTGCGAGGGCACCACGGGCGCCGGGTGCTCCGACGCCGGGCTGGTCGCGCCGAAGCAGACCTACCCGGTCGCCGAGGGCTCGTGCAGCGGGATCGCGGTGGTGCGCGGCGCCCTCTACGTCGCGTGCGCGCGCGGCCAGCGCCTCTACCGCGAGGTCATCAGCGGCACGAGCCTCACCGACCGCCAGCAGCTGCTCGTCGGCACCTACGGCCGGCTGCGTACGGTGGAGCCGGCGGCCGACGGCGGGCTCTGGCTGACCACGACCAACCTCGGCGACAAGGACAGCACGGCCGGCAACAGCGACGAACGCGTCCTGCACGTGGCGCTGGGCGGCTGACCCGCCCGCCTCGGGTCGGTGACCTCAGGTCGGTGTCCCTGAGCACCGATGCAGCGACCATGAGCTCACTCAGCACCACCGGTGTGCCCACCCTGCTCCGTGACGACCCGCAGTCCGACCGCGCCCGCGAGCAGGTCATCGCCGAGACCGTCGCCCTCAGCGCTGCCAGCGGACAGGTGTCCGCGAGCTTCGCGGCGATCGTCTCGGAGGTCCGCGAGATGCACGAGTCGATCGAGGCGATCTCGCGCACGGCCCAGCAGGGTCTCGCGGTCGCCAGCACCGCGGTGGAGAACGCCGAGGCGACCAGCGACCGCGTGACCCGGCTGCAGCGGGCGGCGGCGGAGATCGGCGAGGTCGTCTCCGTGATCTCCTCGATCACCCAGCAGAGCCACATGCTGGCCCTCAACGCGACGATCGAGGCGGCGCGGGTCGGCGACGCCGGCCGCGGCTTCGCGGTCGTGGCCGACGAGGTCAAGGGCCTGGCCCGCCGCACCGCCGAGGCTGCCGGGCGCATCGCCCAGCAGGTGGGCGCCGTGCAGGAGGAGACGGCCCACGCAGCGCGCGCCATCGACGAGATCCGCGGCAACGTGGCGCAGATGAGCGAGATGCAGTCGGCCACCGCAGCGGCCATGGAGGAGCAGAGCACGCAGGTCGCGACCATCGCGAGCACTTTCTCGGAGGCCTCGTCCGCGGCCTCCGCCATCAACGGCTCCGTCGAGCGCCTGGTCTCCGCCCAGCAGCTGGCCTACGTGAGCTCGGCGATCCGCTCGGCGCTCACCATGGTGCTCGAGGCCGGAGGCGTGAGCTTCGCCGACGGGTCGGAGGCGTGGACCGTCACGGACCAGTTCAGCGGCGCCACCTCGCGCGCGGAGCTGCCCACGCTGCTGGTCGGCGGGACCCCGCTCGGCGCGAACGCGGACCCCCGGGTGCGCACGCCGGTCGTCGACGCCATCGTCGAGCGGGTGGGCGGCACCTGCACGCTGTTCCAGCGCAACGACGCGGACGACTCGTTCGTCCGGATCGCGACCACCATCGTCAACGAGCGCGGCCGCCGCAACATCGGCACGGCGCTCCCCCGCTGCGGCGCCGACGGCGGCGCCAACGTGGTGGTCACCCAGCTCCTGCGCGGCGAGACGTACTACGGCGAGGCGGTCGTCGTCGGGCGCACGTTCGTCACGGCGTACACGCCGCTGCACCAGGACGGGCGCGTCGTCGGCGCGCTCTACGTCGGGGTGCCCAAGGAGGGCTAGGTGTGTCCGAACGCGCGGCGCGCCGGCCTGCGGCGACGGCGCGGCGCGTTCGGACACACCTCAGTCGGGCGCGGCGGAGGTACGCAGGTGGACGTTCTCGAGCAGCCCGACCGCCACCAGGTTGGCGAACATCGAGGACCCGCCGTAGGAGACGAAGGGCAGCGGGACACCGGTCACCGGCATGATCCCCAGCGTCATCCCGATGTTCTCGAACGCCTGGAACGAGAACCACACGACGACCCCGGTGGCGACGAGCCGGCCGAAGAGGTCCTCGGCGTCCCAGGCGATGCGGCAGGCCCGCCACAGCACGAGGCCGAGCAGCACGATGATGGCCAGGCCGCCGCGGAAGCCGAGCTCCTCGCCCGCAGCCGTGAAGATGAAATCGGTCTCCTGCTCGGGGACGAAGCCGCCCTGGGTCTGCGGGCCGGAGAACAGCCCGTAGCCGTCGAGCCCGCCGCCGCCGATGGCGATGACGCCCTGGTGCACGTTGTAGGCCGCCCCGCCGAGGTCGGCGTGCGGGTCGGTGAAGCTGGTGAGCCGCTCGAGCTGGTAGGGGTCGAGCACTCCGGGCACGGTGACGGCCACGGTGCCCGCGACCACCGCCAGACCCACGAGCAGGACCACCCAGCGCAGCCGGGCCCCCGAGACGGCGATCATGCCGACCACCAGGGCCGAGATGATCAGCGCGGTGCCGAGGTCGGGCTGGAGCATGATCAGCCCTAGCGGCACGCCGGCGCCGAGCAGCACGAGCACGACGTCGCCGTCGCGCGGCACGGTCTCGACGTCGCGCTTCTCCGACAGCAGCATCGCCAGCCCGACCACCAGGGCGACCTTCGCCAGCTCCGAGGGCTGCAGCGAGAAGCCGGCGGGCAGCCGGATCCACGAGTGCGAGCCGCGGATCGTCGCACCGAGCGGGGAGAGCACCACGAGCAGGCCGAGGATGGCCAGGCCGTAGACCACCGGCGCGTACATCCGCAGGCGGCGGTAGTCGAAGAGCGCGACGCACAGGCCGAGCACGGCGCCGATGGACGTGTTGACCAGCTGGCGGTCGAGGTAGCCGTGGCCGCCGGCGGAGGTGCCGCCGCTGGTCACCGACCAGACCAGGACGCAGCCGATCGCGAGCAGCCCGCCCACGCCCAGCAGCAGCAGCCAGTCGACCCGGCGCAGCGGCGCGTCGCGGTCGAGCACGCGGCCGCCGGCCGACCTCGCCCCGCCCGAGCCGCCGCGCGACCCGTAGGTCGGCGAGTAGGCCATCAGTCGCGCTTCCGGGCGACCAGCGGCGGCAGGATGCGGCCGTCGGCGCTGATGCGGGGCAGGCGGACGGGCGGCTCGGCCGCCGGCGGGACCGCCGTGCCGGGCACGACCTTGCCGCCCGCGACGCCGAACAGCGACTCGTAGATCTTGCGCACCGCGGGCCCGGAGGTGCCCGAGCCGGTGCCGCCCTGCGAGACCATCATGACCACCGCGTACCGCGGCTTCGTGCTGGGCGCGAAGGTGGCGAACCACGACGTCGACTGCTTGCCGTAGACCTCGGCGGTGCCGGTCTTGGCCGCCATCGGCAGCTGGGCGCTGGGCCAGCCCCGGAAGACGCCGGCGCCCGTGCCGCTGATCGTCACGTTGTGCAGCGCGGTGTGCAGGAACCTCAGCGTGTCGTCGTTGGCCGGGATCTTGCCCTGCGGCTTCGGCGCGAAGGTCTTCACCACCTCGCCCGCCGGCGTCACGACCGCCTTGGCCAGGTGCGGGACGACGAGCTTCCCGCCGTTGGCGACCGCGGAGTAGACCCGGGCCATCTGCAGCGGGGTGACCAGGACGTCGCCCTGGCCGATGACGAAGTTGGCCTCGTCGCCGGGGCCGTAGCGCCAGCCGTCGGTGCAGTTCTCGCGGGCGAGCTTGAGCAGGAACGCGGCCCGGGTGCGGTCGGTGAGCTCGGGGTAGCCCTTCTTGGCACGC
This sequence comes from Motilibacter peucedani, assembly GCF_003634695.1. NCBI lineage: Bacteria > Bacillati > Actinomycetota > Actinomycetes > Motilibacterales > Motilibacteraceae > Motilibacter > Motilibacter peucedani. The sequence continues at coordinate 135,200 of NZ_RBWV01000012.1, read as the reverse complement.
AGGCAGTTGGCGGCCTTGGTCTGCTCCCAGTAGGCCCGCTTCCACTCCCGTCCGGGGATGCGGCCCGGCAGCTCGCCCGGCAGGTCGATGCCGGTCTGCTGGCCGAGGCGGTAGCCCTTGGCCACGGAGATGAACGGGTCCTTGGCGTCGGAGGTCGCGCGGTAGCCGCCGAGCTTGCCCCAAGTCTTGTCGGCGAACTGGTACCAGTTCGTGTCGCACGAGACCTCGATCGCGCGCTCGAAGGTGATCCTGCCGTAGGCCTCGGACTCGTAGTTCTTCTTCGGGTGGCCGCCGACCGGGTAGGAGGCGGGGCAGTCGTAGGACGCGTGCACCGAGAAGCCGGCCTTCACCGCGCCTGGCGTCGACACCGCCTTGAAGATCGAGCCGGCGGCGTACTGGCCCTGGATCGCCCGGTTGAGGATCTGGTGGTTGCCGGCCGCGCCGGTGATCTGCGCGTACTCCTTGGTCGAGATGCCGTTGACCCAGACGTTCGGGTCGTAGGTCGGGTAGCTCGCCGCCGCCACCACCCCGCCGGTGTTCACGTCCATGACCACGACGGCGCCGGAGTCGGCCTTGAACTTCTGGCCGTGCTTGTTGGGGTCCCCGTGGGTGCGGGCGCCGCGGATCGCGCCGGCCAGGGCGTCCTCGGCGGCCTTCTGCACCTTGGCGTCGATCGTGGTCACGAGGTAGTCGCCCGGCGTCGGGTCGGTCTGCGAGATCGTGCCCGTGACCCCGCCCCGGTGGTCGACGGCCAGCTTCTTCGAGCCGGGGACGCCGCGCAGGTAAGAGTCGTACTCCTTCTCGAGCCCCGAGCGCCCGACGAGATCGCCGCCTTCGAGCTGCGAGCCGCCGGCCGCGGCCGCGTCGATCTCGTCCTGGGTGACGGGGCCGAGGTAGCCGAGCACGTGGGCCGCGTTCGCCCCGACGCCGCCGCCGGAGTAGCTGCGGATCGACTGCGGCTGCGCCTCGACGCCCGGGAAGTCCTCGGGGCGCTCGGCGATCGGCTGCGCCACCTGCATCTGCTGCTCGAGGCTCAGGTCGCCGAAGTCCGACACCGGGATCGGCTGGAACGGCGAGCCGTTCCAGCACACGCCCTTCACCCGGCCCGGCTCCGAGCACAGCGTCGTGCGGGCCTTCATCTCGGCGTACGTGGTGCCGAGGACCTTCGCCAGCCGGGTCAGCAGGTCGCGTCCGGAGTGCGGCGACGAGAGCAGCTCCGTGCGGCTGACCGTCACGACGATCTTGGTGATGTTGCCGGCCAGCACCCGTCCCTGGGAGTCGAGCACGAGCCCGCGGGTCGGCGCGGTGCTGACGGTGCGTACGCGGTTGCTCGTCGCCGCCGACTCGTAGGTCGCGCCGCTGCGGACCTGCAGCCACCACAGCCGGCCGCCGAGGGTGAGCAGCAGCGACATCACGAGCACCTGGAGCACGACGAGCCGCATCGCCGAGCGCGAGTTCACCTGCGGGCCCTCCTCTCCGCCGGTTCGGCATCTGCACGGCGGGCGAGGTAGGTCACGGCCGGCACCAGGAGCGGGGTCAGGAGCACATCGTAGATGACCGCGCTGGCGCAGAGCCGGGGCACGCTGGGCCAGTAGACGGCGGGATCGCCCACCAGCGCGCCGAGGGCCGCGCTGCCCGCGACGCTGCCGGCGGCGGCGCACGAGACCGCCACCAGCGCTGCGACGGGCGAGTCCCGGACGGTCTCGAAGACCCGGCCGACGGCGTACCCGACCACGACCAGCACTGCCGCCCAGCGCCCTGCCGAGCCCCCCGCCGGGGGCAGCAGGTCGAGCACCAGCCCGCCGGCGAAGCCGGCGACCGCGCCCGGCAGGGGTCCCCACCGCAGCGCGAGCCCGACCACCACCAGCAGCGTCGGGTCCGGCGTCGCGCCCGGGAGCCGCAGCGGCGCCAGCACCGAGACCTGGAGCACCGCCGCGCTCAGCAGCAGCAGGGCCGCGAGCGGCACGCGCAGCGTCGTCACCGCGGGCTCGAGCGCGGGACGCTGGCGCGCGGCACGGCGCCGGTGGGCGGGACGACGACGCCGACGAGGTCGAGGTGGGCGAAGTCGACGGCGGGCCTGACCGTCGCGCGGGTGGTGGAGGTGCCGGGCGCGGTGCGCACGACCGTCACCGTGCCGACCAGCACGTCCTTGACGAACGGTGCGTCGCCGGGCGAGCCGGCGCTCACCAGCGCCTCCCCGACCTTCGGCGGGTCGGGCTCGAAGCCGGTCAGCTCGAGGTCGCGCCCGCCGCCGGTGCCGGCGACGCCGCCGAAGAGCCCGCCGCCCTTGGCGCGCCGGATGCCGACGTAGCAGTCCGGGTCGGTCGCGAGCAGCACCGTGGACGTACGCGCCTGCACCGCGACCACCCGGCCGACGAGCCCACGCCCGCTGCTGCCCGGGCCGACGACGGTGGTGTCGACGCGTACGCCGTCCGCCGAGCCCGCGTCGATGGTGGCCGTCGTGGAGAAGCCCTGCGCCGAGGAAAGCGCGATGACGCGCGCCGGCTCCACCGGGAACGTGGCGACCGTCGGGCTGCGGGTCAGCTGCTCCCACTCGCGCAGCCGGCGCGCCGTGTCGTCCTGCAGCGCCTGGGCCTGGCGCAGCCGGTCGTTCTCGGCGCGCAGGTCGCGGATCGTCGCGTCCTTGGTGCCGAGGTCGGACAGGCCGCCGAGCACGTTGCGCGGCCCGCGGGTCACGGCGGAGGCGGCGCGCTCGACCGGGCCGAGCACGGTGCCGGCGGCGTCGCGCGCCTTCGACGCGGGCGACGAGCCGCCCGAGCGGCCGTCGAGCAGCAGCAGGGTCAGCGAGGTCAGGAGCAGCAGGGTGAGGACGAGCCGGGTCCGGCGGCTGTCACGTCCCACGAAGGGCTTCGCTGTTCATGGCGAGCGCGGGGCTCTAGTGCCGCGGTTCGGGCAGGAGCACCTGCTGGAGCTGCTCGAAGTCCTCGACGCAGCGTCCCGAGCCGAGCGCCACCGAGTCGAGCGGCCGGTCGGCGATGTGGATGGGCATGCCGGTCTCGTGGCGCAGGCGCTCGTCGAGCCCGAGCAGCATCGCGCCGCCGCCGGCCAGCACGATGCCGCGGTCCATGATGTCGCCCGAGAGCTCGGGCGGGCACTTGTCGAGCGTCGACTTCACCGCGTCGACGATGGCGTTGACCGGCTCCTCGATCGCGCGGCGGATCTCCTCGGCGCTCACCACGATGGTCTTGGGCAGCCCGCTGACGAGGTCGCGCCCGCGGATCTCGGCGTTCGGCTCCTCCGGCGTCGGGAACGCCGAGCCGATCGTCATCTTGATCTCCTCGGCGGTGCGCTCGCCGAGCATCAGGCTGTACTCCTTCTTGACGTACTGGATGATCGAGGTGTCGAGCTCGTCGCCGCCCGTGCGGATCGACTGGCTCGTCACGATGCCGCCGAGGGAGATGACCGCGACCTCGGTCGTGCCGCCGCCGATGTCGACGATCATGTTGCCGGTCGGCTCCGAGACGGGCAGGCCCGCGCCGATCGCAGCGGCCATCGGCTCCTCGATGATGAAGACCTTGCGCGCGCCCGCGCCGTAGCCGGCCTCCTTGACCGCGCGCTGCTCGACCCCGGTGATGCCGCTGGGCACGCACACGACGAGCCGCGGGTGCGAGAACCGGCTGCGGCGGTGCACCTTCTGGATGAAGTAGCGCAGCATCTTCTCGGTCACGTCGAAGTCGGCGATGACGCCGTCCTTGAGCGGCCGGATCGCCACGATGCTGCCCGGCGTGCGCCCGATCATCTTCTTCGCCTCGGCCCCGACCGCCACGATGCCGCCGCTCGTGGTGTTGATCGCCACCACGCTCGGCTCGTTCAGCACGATGCCGCGGCCGCGCACGTAGACCAGCGTGTTGGCGGTGCCGAGGTCGACGGCCATGTCACGGCCGATGAAGGAGAAGTGGTTCGCCATCGAGCGGGCGGCCTTCCTGGGGTGGTTCGGTCAGGGGCGGCCGGGCAGAGGTCGAGCCCCCGCGGTCGACGCCGTCACTCTACCGAGTCCTCGGCCCGTCTCCCCCGCCCGGACGTTGATCACGTACGACGATCAACAGGGCACCAGCCGTACGTGCGTTGCTGCGGCTGGTGCCCTGTTGATCTACCTACGTGATCAACAACTCCATGCGGGGGCCGGGCCCACGAACCTCGTGCCGGGCCGACCAACTTGCATGGGCCTGGCACGAGGTTGATCGCCCTGGGCGATCAACATCGTCCTGACGGGGGGCGCTAGAGGCCCGGGAAGTAGATGGCGATCTCGCGGGCCGCGGACTCGGGCGAGTCGGAGCCGTGCACGATGTTGGCGATGACCTTCTTGCCCCAGTCGCGGGCGAGGTCGCCGCGGATGGAGCCGGGCGCGGCGACGGTGGGGTCGGTGGCGCCGGCGAGCGAGCGGAAGCCCTCGATGACGCGCTGGCCCTCGAACACCGCGGCGACGAGCGGGCCGCTGGTGATGAACTCGAGCAGCGGCTCGAAGAACGGCTTGCCCTTGTGCTCGGCGTAGTGGCGGGCAGCGGTCTCGCGGTCGAGGGTGCGCAGCTCGAGGGCCACCAGGGTGTAGCCCTTGGCCTCCACTCGGCGCAGCACCTCGCCGGTGAGTCCGCGCTCGACGCCGTCGGGCTTGACGAGGATGAGGGTGCGTTCGGCCTGCGGGGTGTCGGTCACAGACCGCGACCCTACCGACCAGCGGCCGCGCGCTCCATCTCGGCCACCTGGCGCGCGGCCTTCGCCGACAGCCACAGGAAGCCGAACCACATCGCGGCGAACAGCGCCCCGACGAACCACATCACCGGCACGACGAGCCCGCACAGCACGAGCACGACCTGCAGCACCGAGCCGGCGACGAACGCCCACTCGTGCCGCAGCAGCCCGCTGAGCAGCAGGCACGCGAGCGCGAGCCCCCCGCCGAGCACGGTCAGCCACCCGGTGGAGAGGTCGGAGAGGTCCTTGGCCACCAGGATCGCGAAGAAGACGACCATCGCCTCGAGCACGAGGCAGCTGGCTGCGAGTTGGCGGCGCACGCACCGAGTCTAGGCGCGGGTACGCGGTGGCGCAGGCCCGCGGAGCGCCGCGGGCCTGCCCGTGGTGCGAGCAGCGGTCGTCAGCTCGAGAGAGCGGGCGAGTCGGAGCTCGCCGAGCCGGTGACGGCGCCGCTGGTGCCGTGGACGACCTCGATGCGGCGCGGCTTGGCCGCCTCGGCGACAGGCAGCGTGAGCGTCAGGACGCCGTCGGTGTAGGTCGCCTCGATGCGCTCGAGGTCGACGCCCGGGCCGAGCGTGAGCTGGCGGGCGAACGTGCCGGTGGCGCGCTCCTGGGTCAGCCACTCGACGTCGTTGCTGGCCTCGCTGCGCTGGCCGCGGATCGTCAGCATGCGGCCGTCGACGCCGACGTCGATCGAGCCGGGGTCCACGCCCGGCAGGTCGCAGCGCAGGACGAAGTGGTCGCCGGAGCGGTAGAGGTCGACGGGCATCGCCCGCATCGCCTGCTGCGCCTCCCCCACCGAGGCGAAGAGCCGCTCGGTGAGCCGGTCGATGTCGCGGAACGGGTCGAATCGGGTAGCCATCACAACTCCTCCCAACGAAGGACTGGTGCCGTCAGCCGGTCCGCACCGCCGGGGTGGTAGGTGCCACCGGCCATGCCTCTGTTCTAGCACTCTCGAGGCACGAGTGCCAAGTACCCGCGGGACTTGTTTTCCATGCCTGTCAGCAGTTCTGGCTCTCCCAGTCGGTTCATAGGCGATCCACAGCGTCCGCACAGAAGCCCCCGGCACGGTGTGGACCGCGCCCGGACCGCCGTGCGTGGAGGCACGCCGGAAGGGACGCGATGAGGCTCGGGCACACCTGCGTACGCACAGGGACCGGCGCATGAGGCGCCGGGTGATGGCGGTCAACACCGCCCTCGCGGTGGTGCTGGTCGCGGCGATGGCCGCTGCCTACCTGCTCGTCGAGGAGCCGGCGACCGCGAGCTCGACGACGGCGCGGACGGCGGTCGTGCGGCAGGGCACCGTCACGCAGACGGTGTCGGCAAGCGGCAACGCGACCAGCCAGAGCATCGCCGACCTGAGCTTCTCCAGCAGCGGCAAGGTCACGACGGTGGACGTCAGGGTCGGCCAGAAGGTGCGCGAGGGCGCGGTCCTCGCCACCATCGACACGGCCGCCGCGGATGCCGCGGTGGCGTCCGCGCACGCGCAGCTCGAGTCGGCGCAGAGCTCGCTCGAACAGACCGAGGCCGGCCAGTCGAGCTCGGACGCGGCGAAGGACGCCGTGTCCCTCGCCAGCGCGAAGCTGTCGGTCACCAAGGCGCAGACGGCGCTGAGCCAGGCGCTCGCCAAGCAGGAGCTCGACGCGACGCAGCAGGCCCAGGACGTCGCCGCCGCGCAGGAGGCGGCCAAGGCCCTGGCCGGGACCCTGCCCGCCGGGTCGGCTCCAACGAGCGGGTCCAGCAGCAGCGGATCGGCCGCCACCGGCTCGGGCTCGTCGAGCAGCTCGGCCGTCGACGCGGTGACCGCGGCCGAGCAGCAGCAGGCCCAGGTCGCCCTGAGCGATGCAGACTCGGTGCAGAACGCCCGGCAGTCGCTCGCCGAGGCGCAGAACTCCCTCGCCAGCCAGCGCGCGACCATCGCCGCCAACACCGCCGGGCCCACCGCCGCCGCGCTCGCCCAGGCGAAGGCGGCCGTGACCACCGCGCGCGAGTCGCTGACCGACGCCGAGACGGCACGGGCGGGCACGACGCTGACCGCGCCGTTCGCCGGCACCGTCATGTCTCTGGCCGGCTCCGTCGGCGACACCGTCGGGTCGAGCAGCAGCGGCTCCGGCAGCGGCGGGTCGGGCACCGGCGGCTCAGGGACGGGCACCACGACCAGCACCAGCTCGAGCAGCAGCGCCTTCATCGTGCTCAACGACCTCGACGCGCTCGAGATCGCGGCGACCGTCGCCGAGGCCGACGCCGTCAAGGTGAAGGTCGGCCAGACCGCGACCGTCACCTTCCCGGCGACCGGCACGACCGCCTCGGGCACCGTCACCGAGGTCAGCCTCGTCGGCACGACGAGCAACAACGTCGTGAGCTACCCGGTCACCGTCGCCGTCGACGAGGTGCCGACGGGCGTGCACCCGGGTGCGACCGGCAGCATCACGATCACCACGGGCACCGCGCAGGACGCCCTGTCGGTGCAGAGCAGTGCGGTCACCACGCTGGGGAACCGCAGCACCGTGACGGTCCTCAAGGGCGGCCATCGCACGGTGGTGCCGGTCGAGCTCGGCCTGGTGGGCGGCACGAGCACCCAGATCACCAGCGGGGTGTCAGCCGGCGACGAGCTGGTGCTCCCGACGGCGACCACCTCGACGGGCACCAGCACCCGGACCGGCTTCCCCGGTGCGGGTGCCGGCGGGCTGACCGGCGGCTTCGGCGGCGCACCGGGCGGCGGACGGTGAGGCGTCCGGTCCTCGACCTCCGCCAGGTCACCAAGACCTACGGAGCAGGCGACACCGCGGTCCACGCCGTGGCCGGCGTCGACCTGGTGGTCGAGCGCGGCGACTACGTCGCGGTGATGGGCGCCTCCGGCTCCGGCAAGTCCACGCTGATGAACATCGTCGGCTGCCTGGACGCCCCGAGCTCGGGCCGCTACCTGCTCGACGGCGTCGACGTGGGCCGGCTGCAGGAGCGCCAGCTCTCCCTGGTGCGCAACCGCAAGATCGGCTTCGTCTTCCAGTCGTTCAACCTGCTGGCGCGCACCTCGGCGGTCGAGAACGTCGAGCTGCCACTGGCGTACGCGGGGGTGCGGCCCGCCGAGCGGCGCCGTCGTGCGCTCGCCGCGCTCGACCGGGTGGGACTCGCCGGGCGGGTCGGGCACCACCCCAACGAGCTCTCCGGCGGCCAGCAGCAGCGCGTGGCGGTAGCCCGGGCGATCGTCAACGAGCCGGTCCTGCTGCTCGCCGACGAGCCGACCGGCGCGCTGGACTCGCGCAGCACGGCCGACATGCTCGACCTGTTCGACACGCTCAACGCGTCAGGGCGCACGCTCGTCATCATCACGCACGAGGACGAGGTGGCCGCCCGTGCGCGCCGGGTCGTCCGCATGCGCGACGGCGAGATCCAGACCGACGTGCGGAGCGCCGCCCGCGAGCTCGCGCCGTGAGCGTCCGTCAGAGCGCGCGGTTCGCCGTGCGCGGCGTCTCCGCCAACAAGCTGCGCTCGATGCTGACGACGCTCGGCATCCTCATCGGCGTCGCGGCGGTCATCGTCCTGGTGGCCGTCGGCACCGGCTCCAGCAAGTCGGTCGCCGACTCGATCAGCGCGCTGGGCAGCAACGTGCTCTCGGTGTCCCCCTCGCAGGGGGGTACCGGCGGGCGGGCCGGCGGGTTCGGCGGCTTCGGCGGCTTCGGCGGCGGGACGCGGGTGAGCACGGGCAGCCAGACGCGTACGGCCACGCTGACCCTCGAGGACGCTGCGGCGCTCACCGACGCCACCGAGGCGCCCGACGTCCTGTCGGTGGCGCCGGTCGTGACCGCGTCGTCGGTCACCGCGACCTACGACGGCGCGACGCACAGCGTGAGCAGCTTCATCGGTACCTCGCCGAGCTACCTGCGCAACGACAACGACAGCGTGCAGGCGGGGTCGGCCTTCTCCGACTCCGACTTCACCCAGCGGCGTCGCGTCGCCCTGCTCGGCACCGACGTCGCGAAGGACCTCGTGGGAGGCACCGGGCTCGACGCGGTCGGCAAGACGGTGGAGTTCGACGGTGCCCAGTGGACGGTGGTCGGCATCCTCACCGACAAGGGCAGCACCGGCCCGACGAGCCTCGACGACCGCGTCATCGCGCCGCTGCCCGCGGTGCAGGACACGCTGTCCGGCTATGGCTCGCTGAGCAGCATCTCGGTCAAGGCCGCCTCGGCCGACTCCGTCGACGAGGCGGAGTCCGAGGTCACCGAGATCCTCCGCGGCCGGCACCACGTGAGCTCGACGAACGCCGACTTCACGATCCGCTCGTCGTCCTCGATCCTCACCGCGGCCACCTCGAGCAACAAGACCTTCACGGTCCTGCTCGCCTCGGTCGCCGCGATCAGCCTGCTCGTCGGCGGCATCGGCGTCATGAACATCATGCTGGTGACGGTCACCGAGCGGACCCGGGAGATCGGCATCCGCAAGGCGACCGGTGCCCGGCGCGGCGACATCGTCGGGCAGTTCCTCATCGAGGCGGTGCTGCTCTCGCTGTTCGGTGCGATCGCCGGCGTGGCCGTCGGACTGCTGGGGTCGCGCTTCACCATCGTCGGCGTGCACCCGGTCGTCGCGCCCTACAGCGTGGCGCTCGCGTTCGGCGTCGCCGTCGCGACGGGCCTCGTCTTCGGTCTCTACCCCGCCAACCGGGCGGCGTCCCTTCGACCCATCGATGCGCTCCGCTATGAGTGACCACCTATGACCACACCGGAGAACCCCTTGCGAGAGAGCGACATCGACGAGCTGCTCGGCGTGACCCCGCGGGATGACATCGGGCCCGCGACCGAGCGGCTCCCCGCCGCCGAGACGCCGGTCGACGAGACCAGCGGCGACGACGACCTCCGATCGCTGCTGGCCGAGCACTCCGGTCCCCGGCTGTCCACGGTGACCCTCGGGCTGATCGGCGCGCTGCTGCTGACCGGCGCCTTCGCCGGCGGCGCGCTGGTAGAGCGCGGCGCGGGCGGGTCGACGACGGCCGGCGCCGTGCCGGGCGGGCCGGCCCAGGGAGGTGGCCGCGCGTTCGGCGGCTACGGCGGCTTCGCCGGCGCACAGGGAGGCACTGTCCCCGGCGGCGCACAGCGAGGCGCGGGGTCCGCGCAGTCCGCCGGCGGCACGGCCGATGCTCCGGCCGCAATCGGCTCCGTCGTCTCGGTGAAGGGCGGCACGCTGACCATCAAGAACTTCGCCGGCAAGACGGTGACGGTGACGGTGCCCTCCGGCACGTCGGTCACCTCCACGACCACCACGCCGCTGTCCTCGCTGAAGGCAGGCGCCTCGGTCGTCGTGTCGGGCACCACCGCGTCCGACGGCACGGTGACCGCGTCGGGAATCACCACGTCCAAGCCCGCCTCATGAGCTCGACCTCCCCCCGAACCCGAGGAACCTCCATGCACTCGCGCCGTCTCGCCGCTCCCGCCGGAGCCGTCCTCAGCGCTGCCGCGCTCGCCTGCCTCGCCGCGTGCGGCGGGAGCTCCGCCTCCGGCACGACGGCTGCCTCGGCTCCGGCGCCGTCGTCCAGCGCGACGTCCGCGAGCCAGGAGGGCGGCGGGCAGGGCGGCCAGTTCGGCGCCGAGTTCGCGAAGATCCGGCAGTGCCTCTCGGCCGCCGGCATCTCGCTGCCGACGCCGACCGCCCGGCGGGGCTCCACACCGGGTGCCCGGCCCACGGCCCGTCCCACGGCTCGGCCGACCGGCATGCCCCGCAGCGGCTTCGGCGGTGGCGGCGGGGACTTCGCCATCCTCCGGACCGCGGCCGCGCAGGCCGCCATCACGGCGTGCGGGCTGACGGTGCCCCAGTTCGGCGCGCGACGCGCGCCCGGCGGCGAGGCGCCGGCGTCGAGCACCCAGCCCTAGGCGTACGCGGCGGCCCTGCTGCGGGGGCGGACGTCCGCTAGGCGGAGGTCCGACCCAGCAGGCCCCGTGCCTGCGCGACCGTGACGATGCTCCCGGTGACGAGGACTCCGACGCCGCCGAGCTCGGTGTCCTGCTCGGCCAGCGCGACCGCGGTGTCGATCGCCGCGTCGAGCTCCGGGGTCACCTCGACCCGGTCGGCGCCGAAGACGTCGACGGCGAGCGCGGCCAGCTCGTCGACGGGCATCGCGCGCTCCGTGCGGGCCGCCGTGACGACGACCTCGTCGAGCACCGGCTCGAAGGCCTCGAGCAGTCCGCGGGCGTCCTTGTCGCCCATGACGCCGAGCACGCCGATCAAGCGGCTGAACGTGAACGAGTCGCGCAGCGCCTCGGCCGTCGCGAGCGCGCCGGCCGGGTTGTGGGCGGCGTCGAGCAGCACCGTCGGCGAGCGGCGGGCCACCTCGAGCCGACCCGGCGACGTGACGGCCGCGAAGCCGGCGCGGACCGCCTCGATGTCGAGCTGTCCCTGACCACCGCCGAGGAAGCCCTCGACCGCGGCCAGCGCCACTGCGGCGTTCTGCGCCTGGTGGGCGCCGAACAGCGGCAGGAAGAGGTCCTCGTAGTCGCCGCCGAGGCCGCGCAAGGAGACCAGCTGGCCGCCGACCGCCGGCTGGCGCGACAGGACGCCGAACTCGAGGCCCTCGCGCGCGACCGTCGCACCGACCTCAGAAGCCTTGCGCATCAGCACTTCTGCGACGTCGAGGTCCTGCTGCGCGAGGACTGCCAGAGCGCCCGGCTTGATGATGCCCGACTTCTCGGCCGCGATCTCGACCTCGGTCTCGCCGAGGTAGCGGGTGTGGTCGATCGCCACCGGCGTGATGACCGCGACCTGCCCGTCGGCGACGTTGGTCGCGTCCCAGGCGCCGCCCATGCCCACCTCGACGACCGCGACGTCGACCGGCGCGTCGGCGAAGGCTGCGTAGGCCATGGCCACGAAGGTCTCGAAGAACGTCAGGCGGTGCCCGCCGCGGGCGTCGACCAGCTCGAGGTAGGGCGCCACGTCGTCGTAGGCGGCGACGAACTTCTCAGCGCTGATGGGCTTGCCCTCGATGCTGATGCGCTCGCGCGGGCTGTGCAGGTGCGGGCTGGTGAACCGCCCGGTGCGCATCCCGAACGCGCGCAGCAGCTCGTCGACCATCCGCGTCGTCGAGGTCTTGCCGTTGGTGCCGGTGAGGTGCACGACCGGGTAGGCCCGCTGCGGGTCGCCGAGCAGCTCGACGACGGCACGGATGCGGTCGAGCGAGGGCACGATGTCGTGCTCGGGCGCGCGCGCCAGGATCGCGAGCTCGACCTCGGCCAGCCGGGCGGCGAGCTCCGCGGGCGAGCCGGTCTGCTCGCTCACGTGCCGCTGCCCGGCAGGTCGCGCAGCTGCTGGGTGATGCGGGCGATGTCGGCCTCGACCGCCGCCAGCTGGGCCTTCACCTTGTCGACGACCGCGTCCGGAGCCTTCGCGAGGAAGGCCTCGTTGCCCAGCTTGGCCACCGCCCGCGCGTTGTCGGCCTGGGCCGCAGCGAGGTCCTTCTCGAGGCGGCGGCGCTCCGCGGGCACGTCGATGGTGCCGGAGAGGTCGAGCTCGACCACGACCTTCCCGATCGGCAGGCTCGCGGTGGCGGAGAACTCCGCGCCCGGCTCGGAGAGCCGCAGCAGCGTACGGATCGCCTCCTCGTGCGCGCTGAGCACTCCGAGCCCGGTGACCTTCGCGGGCACCCGCTGACCGGGCTTGACCCCCTGGTCGCTGCGGAAGCGGCGGACCTCGGTCACCAGGCGCTGCACCGCCTCGACCTCGGCCTCGGCGACGCCGTCGGCGCGCTCGGGCAGCGCCTGCGGCCACTCGGCGACCACGACGGACTCGCCGCCGGTGAGCGCGGTCCACAGCGCCTCGGTGACGAACGGGACGATCGGGTGCAGCAGGCGGAGCAGCACGTCGAGCACGTGGCCGAGGACCAGGCGGGTGCCGTCGGCCTCCTCGCCGCCCTGCGCCAGCGAGACCTTGGCCAGCTCGAGGTACCAGTCGCAGAACTCGTCCCACGTGAAGTGGTAGAGCGCGTCGGTCGCCTTGGCGAACTGGTAGCTGTCGTAGGCCGCGTCGACCTCGGCGACGGTGGCGTGCAGCCGCGAGAGGATCCAGCGGTCGGCGACCGTGAGCGCACCGGACTCGGGCAGCTCTCCGACGCTGGCGCCGTTGAGCAGCGCCAGGCGGGTCGCGTTCCAGAGCTTGTTGCAGAAGCGGCCGCCGCCCTGCACCCACTCCTCGCTGATGGGGACGTCGGTGCCCGGGTTGGCGCCGCGGGCCAGCGTGAAGCGCAGCGCGTCGGAGCCGTAGGCGTCCATCCAGGTGAGCGGGTCGACCGCGTTGCCCTTGGACTTCGACATCTTGCGCCCGCGCTCGTCGCGCACCAGCCCGGTGAGGGCGATCGTGTGGAACGGCGGCACGCCGTCCATCGCGTAGAGGCCGAACATCATCATCCGCGCGACCCAGAAGAAGATGATGTCGTAGCCCGTGACCAGGACGCTGGTCGGGTAGAACTTCGCCAGGTCGGCGGTCTGCTCCGGCCAGCCCAGGGTGGAGAACGGCCACAGCCCGCTCGAGAACCAGGTGTCGAGGACGTCGGGGTCCTGCGTCCACCCCTCGCCCGGCGGCTCCTCGCCCGGGCCGAGGCAGCGGACCTCGCCGTCGGGGCCGTAGAAGACCGGGATGCGGTGGCCCCACAGCAGCTGGCGGCTGATGCACCAGTCGTGCATGTCGTCGACCCAGTCGAAGTAGCGCTGGCTCATCGACGCGGGAGAGATCACGACGCGGCCGTCGCGCACGGCGTCGCCGGCCGCCTGCGCCAGCGGGGCGACCTTGACGAACCACTGCAGCGAGAGGCGCGGCTCGACCGTCGCGCTGCACCGGGAGCAGTGGCCGACCGAGTGGACGTAGGGGCGCTTCTCGTCGACGACGCGCCCCTCCTCGCGCAGCGCCGCGACCACGGCGGCGCGGGCGTCGAACCGGTCGAGCCCCTCGAAGGGACCCGGCGCGGTCACGCGGCCGCGCTCGTCGAGCACCGTCATGCTCGGCAGGTCGTGGCGCTGGCCGATCTCGAAGTCGTTGGGGTCGTGGGCCGGCGTGACCTTGACCGCACCGCTGCCGAAGTCGGGGTCGACGTGCAGGTCGGCCACGACCGGGATGCGCCGCCCGGTCAGCGGGAGCTCGACCTCGGTGCCGACCAGGTGGGCGTAGCGCGGGTCGTCGGGGTGGACCGCGACCGCGGTGTCGCCGAGCATCGTCTCGGCCCGCGTCGTGGCCACGACGATCGAGGCGTCGCCGTCGCCGTAGCGGATCGAGACCAGCTCACCGGCGTCGTCGGAGTGGTCGACCTCGATGTCGGACAGCGCGGTGAGGTCCTGCGGGCACCAGTTGATGATGCGCTCGGCGCGGTAGACGAGGCCGTCGTCGTAGAGCCGCTTGAAGATGGTCTGGACGGCGTGGGAGAGCCCCTCGTCCATGGTGAACCGCTCGCGCGACCAGTCGACGCCGTCGCCGAGCCGGCGCATCTGGCCGAGGATGCGACCGCCGAAGTCCTCCTTCCAGCGCCAGACGCGCTCGACGAACTCCTCCCGCGACAGGTCGTGCTTGGACTTCCCCTCGGTCTCCATGAGCTGGCGCTCGACCAGGGTCTGGGTGGCGATGCCCGCGTGGTCCATGCCGGGCAGCCACAGGGCCTCGAACCCCTGCATGCGCTTGCGGCGCGTGAGCGCGTCCATGAGCGTGTGCTGGAACGCGTGCCCGAGGTGCAGCGAGCCCGTGACGTTGGGCGGCGGGATGACGATCGTGTAGGGCTGCTTGTCGCTCTTGGGGTCGGCGGCGAAGTAGCCGCGCTCGACCCAGCGCTCGTAGAGCGGGCCCTCCACCTGCGCCGGCGCGTACTGCGGCGGGAGGTCGCGGGCGCTGGCGGCGGTGGGGTCTGCGGTCACGCGCCAAGTCTAGTGAGCGCCGCCGACAGGGCTGCGGCGTCCACGGCCCCACCCCCACCGCGCGCGACGATCATGAGGATCTCCGCACGACGCGCGGGCGTGTCGCCTGACAACCCCATGATCATCGCGGGGGGCGTGGGCCGGGCCCGCCGGCGGGCCGGAGCGGCTGGCTCAGGCCGACTTCTCGCGGCGCTCGCGCTTGGGCGGGGTCGCCTCGCGCGGCACGAGCGTGGGGTTGACGCCCGAGAGGACGACGTCGCGGTCGATGACCACGCGGGCGATGTCCTTGCGGCTCGGCACGTCGTACATCACCGACATCAGGACCTCCTCCATGATGGCGCGGAGGCCGCGGGCCCCCGTGCCGCGCAGGATGGCCTGGTCGGCGATCGCCTCGAGGGCGTCGTCGGTGAGCTCGAGCTCGACGCCGTCGAGCTCGAACAGCTTGGAGTACTGCTTGACCAGCGCGTTGCGCGGCTCGGTCAGGATGCGGATGAGCGCCTCGCGGTCGAGCGGGTTGACGCTCGTGAGGACCGGCAGGCGGCCGATGAACTCGGGGATCATGCCGAACTTGAGCAGGTCCTCGGGCATGACCTCGGCGAACGAGGCGCCGACCGCTGCGGCGTCGGTCGAGCGCAGCTGCGCGCCGAAGCCGAGGCCCTTCTTGCCGGCCCGGCCCTCGATCAGCTTCTCGAGGCCGGCGAAGGCACCACCCACGATGAACAGCACGTTGGTGGTGTCGATCTGGATGAACTCCTGGTGCGGGTGCTTGCGCCCGCCCTGCGGCGGCACCGAGGCGGTGGTGCCCTCGAGGATCTTGAGCAGCGCCTGCTGCACGCCCTCGCCGGAGACGTCGCGCGTGATCGAGGGGTTCTCGCTCTTGCGGGCGATCTTGTCGATCTCGTCGATGTAGATGATGCCCGTCTCGGCCTTCTTGACGTCGTAGTCGGCGGCCTGGATGAGCTTGAGCAGGATGTTCTCGACGTCCTCGCCGACGTAGCCGGCCTCGGTCAGCGCCGTGGCGTCCGCGATCGCGAAGGGCACGTTGAGCATGCGGGCCAGCGTCTGGGCGAGCAGCGTCTTGCCGCAGCCGGTGGGGCCGAGCAGCAGGATGTTGGACTTGGCCAGCTCGACGGACTCGTCGCGGCCGTGCTTCGGGCCGTTGTCGCCCGCCTGCACGCGCTTGTAGTGGTTGTAGACCGCGACCGAGAGCGCCTTCTTGGCCGTGTCCTGGCCGATGACGTACTGGTCGAGGTAGTCGAAGATCTCGCGCGGCTTGGGCAGCTCGTCCCAGTTGACCTCGGAGGACTCGGAGAGCTCCTCCTCGATGATCTCGTTGCAGAGGTCGATGCACTCGTCGCAGATGTAGACGCCGGGGCCGGCGATGAGCTTCTTGACCTGCTTCTGGCTCTTCCCGCAGAAGGAGCACTTGAGCAGGTCGCCGCCGTCACCGATGCGTGCCACGCGGTGCCTCACTCCCTCTGCTGGACCAACTGCTTGCTGCTGCGCCCCGCGTGCTGCGGTGCGCCGGACCTGCTGGCGTGCGCCGGGACCGGAGGCTCCGGGCTGCACGTGACCGACGGTACCCCGACCGGTGGTCGTGGCGTCGGCTCCGCGGCGACTTGCCCGCACGTGGCGCCTCGGAGGAGCTCGCCGAGCCGGGTGGGGACCCGGCCCTGGCGCACCCCACGCTTCGCCACGCGGGCCCCGCCGTCAAGCCCTTTGGACGACCAGCTGATCGGCCGGCCGGCCGCGGACCTGAGGGCGGGACCGCTGCGGAGCGGGTCAGGCCGAGCGGGTCGTGAGGACCTGGTCGATCAGGCCGTAGTCGAGCGCCTCGGGCGCCTGGAGGATCTTGTCGCGCTCGATGTCGCGGCGGATCTCCTCGATCGGCTTGTTGCTGTGCTTGGCCAGCGTCTCCTCGAGCCACTCGCGCATGCGCAGGATCTCGCGCGCCTGGATCTCGATGTCGGAGCCCTGGCCGCCGCCCTCGCTGTAGGGCTGGTGGATGAGCACGCGGGAGTTCGACAGCGCGAAGCGCTTGCCGGCGGTGCCCGCCGCGAGCAGCACGGCCGCAGCGCTGGCGGCCTGGCCCAGGCAGAACGTCTGGACGTCCGGTCGGACGAACTGCATCGTGTCGTAGATCGCCGTCAGCGCGGTGAACGAGCCGCCGGGCGAGTTGATGTAGAGCACGATGTCGCGGTCGGGGTCGGCCGACTCGAGCACGATCAGCTGGCTGATCACGTCGTTGGCGATCGTGTCGTCGATCGCCTGCCCGAGGAAGATGATGCGCTCCTCGAACAGCTTGGTGTAGGGGTCCTGCCGCTTGAAGCCGTAGGAGGTGCGCTCCTCGATCTGCGGGAGGACGTAGCGGGAGCTGGGCGCGGCGGCGCCGAGCGCGGACTGCGCCGCGTAGCCGGCGGGGAGGTGCAGGTTCCCCATGGGGGTCGTCATCCTGTCGTGAGAGGGGACGGGCGAGGCGAACGGCGAGCTCATGCCGTGCCCCCGCTGCCCTCGACCTGGCCGGCGCTGCGCACGACCTGGTCGACGAAGCCGTAGTCCTTGGCCTCCTCGGCCGTGAACCAGCGGTCGCGGTCGGAGTCGCGCTCGATCGTCTCGGGCGTCTGCCCGGTGTGCTGGGCGATCAGCTCTGCCATCTTGCGCTTGGTGTAGAGCATCTGCTCGGCCTGGATCTTGATGTCGGAGGCCGTGCCGCCGAACCCGCCCGAGGGCTGGTGCATCATGATGCGCGCGTGCGGCGTGGCGTAGCGCTTGCCGGGCGCGCCGCCCGAGAGCAGGAACTGACCCATCGAGGCAGCCAGGCCCATGGCGACGGTGGCCACGTCGTTCTGGATGAACTGCATGGTGTCGTAGATCGCCATGCCGGCCGAGACCGAGCCGCCGGGCGAGTTGATGTAGAGCCAGATGTCGCGCGTCGGGTCCTCAGCGGCCAGCAGCAGCATCTGCGCGCAGATGGCGTTGGCGTTGGAGTCCTCGACCACGGAGCCGAGGAAGATGATGCGCTCGCGCAGCAGCCGGTCGTAGACGCGCGTGTCGAGCCCGGCCTCAGCCTGGCCCGCCGACGCGTAGGTGTGCGCCACTCCCTGGTGGCGCGGGACTTCGAGGGCCGGGCTGGCGATGTGCAGCCCGGTGCCTGCGGGGGTGGTTCCAGCGGTCACTGCGGCTCCCTTGGACGACGTGCAGTGGGCAGTTCGGGCCGGCCCCCGCGAAGGGGGCCGGCACCGACACTAACCAGGTGGCGGGCGCTGCTGATCCCGGGGACGCCCGGTGTTCGCCAGCGGCTTATGGATCCCGCCCGACCGCTAGTGCGAGTGGGTGTGGCCCTCGTGGTCGTGGCCCTCGTGGTCGTGGCCCTCGTGGTCGTGGCCCTCGTGGTCGTGGCCCGAGTGGTCGTGGCCCGAGTGGTCGTGGCCCGAGTGGTCGTCCTCGAGCACCTCGTCGCCCAGGGCCGCCTCGGCGGCCAGCTGCGGGCTGAGCTCCTCCAGGTCGACGACGTTGCCCGACTGGTCCTTGATCGTGACCTGGCCGAGCAGCGCGGCGAGCGCCTTGCCGCGGACGACCTCGCTGACCAGCACGGGGATCTGGCCGGCCTGCATGACCTGCTGGGCGAGCTGCTCCGGCGGGATGCCGAACTGCTGGGCGCGGCGCACGAGGTGCTCGGTGAGCTCCTCCTGCGACACGTCGACCTGCTCGCGCTTGGCGATCGCGTCGAGGACGAACTGGGCCTTGACGGCGGTGCGGGCGTTGTCCTCGAGCTCGGCGGTGAACTCCTCCTCGGACTGGCCCTCCTGCGCGAGGTAGCTCTCGCGGGTCAGCCCGTTGTTCTCGAGCTGGTGGTGCAGGTCGTGGTTGCGCGCGTCGACCTCGGACTTGACGATGCCCTCGGGCAGCGGGACGTCGACGACCTCGAGCAGCGCCTCGAGCGCCTTGTCGCGCGCCTCGGCGCCCTGCTCCAGGCGGCGGGCCCGCTCGACGCGGGTGCGCACGTCGGCCTTGAGCTCCTCGAGGGTGTCGAACTCGCTCGCCATCTGCGCGAACTCGTCGTCGGCCTCGGGCAGCTCGCGCTCCTTGACCGACTGGACGGTCACGGTGACCTCGGCGTCCTGGCCGACCTGCGGCCCGCCGGCGATCTTGGTGGTGAAGGTGGCGGACTCCCCGGCCGACAGGCCGGTCACGGCCTCGTCGAGACCCTCGAGCAGCCCGCCGGAGCCCAGCTCGTAGGACTGGCCGGTCAGGGTGCCGCCCTCGATCGGCTCGCCGCCGACGGTGGCCGAGAGGTCGAGCACCACGAAGTCGCCCTCGGCGGCGGCGCGGTCGACGCCGGTCAGCGTGCCGAAGCGGGCGCGCAGCGCGGTCAGCTGCTCCTCGACGTCGTCCTCGCTGACGACGACGTCGTCGACGGTGACCTCGATGCCCGAGAGGTCAGGCAGCTCCACCTGCGGGCGCACGTCGACCTCGGCGGTGAACTTGAGCGGCTGGCCGTCGGCGAACTCGGTGACGTCGACGTCGGGCTGGCCGAGCACGTCGACCTCGCTGGACTCGACGGCCTGGCCGTAGAAGCGCGGCAGCGCCTCGTTGACGGCCTCCTCGAGCACCGCGGCGCGGCCGAAGCGCTGGTCGATCAGCCGGTTGGGGATCTTGCCCTTGCGGAAGCCCGGGATCGACACCTGGCCGGCGATCTTCTTGTAGGCGGAGTCCAGGCTCGCGGAGAGCTCGTCGAAGTCCACCTCGACGATGAGCTTGACCCGCGTCGGGCTGAGGGTCTCGACGTCGGTCTTCACGGCTGGGTGCTCTCCTCGGGATCTGCGTACAGGGCGGGCGGTGCGGGTCGGTGCGGTGCTGAGCGGCTGCTGCGGAGCCAGGCCGCGCAGCGGGCGCACCTGGGACGCGGAAGGGGCCGGGGCCTCCTCCGCGCGAGTCGGGGCGGGGAGAGTCGAACTCCCGATCTCCTGCCCCCAAAGCAGGCGCGCTGGCCACTACGCTACGCCCCGCGGCGCGCACGAGAGTCTAAGCCCTGCCCCGCCCGTGGGCGGACGTGCGCGCAGCCGCCGCTAGCATGGGCCCCGGTCGTCGCGCGCCGGCGAGGCGCGCGTGGACGACCGCTGCGGGTGTAGCTCAATGGTAGAGCTCCAGCCTTCCAAGCTGGCCATGCGGGTTCGATTCCCGTCACCCGCTCCACCGCACCCTGCCCGCACCTGCCCCAGCAGGTGCCACGGCCCTCTCCGCAGGGGTCCGTCGCGGGCGGGCGCGTGGGCAGAGCCGTCGCGGGGTTGGCACCGGGTCCACCGGCTGGAGCCTCAGGCCGGCAAGGCATCGTTCGACGACGCCGCGCCGGGGGGCTCTGGCTCGCACCGCCACCTCCCCGCCGCGGCTCCTGATGAGGAGCGGCACGTGCAGATCGTCTGGAACAGCTTCGGCGGCCGCTACTCGGACAACCCGCGAGCGCTCTACGAGGCGCTGCTCGCGCACCCCGGGGCGGCCGGCTTCCGGCACACCTGGCTGAGCGACCCGCTGCACGCTGGCGGGTTCCCCGAGGGCACGCCCCAGGTGGCCCACGGCTCGCCCGAGAGCGTCGCGGCGCTCGAGTCGGCCGACCTGGTCGTCTCCAACACCCACATCGAGCTGGACTGGACCAAGGCGCCCCGCGCCCGCTACCTCCAGACCTGGCACGGCACGCCGCTCAAGCACATCCACTTCGACGTCTACTGGGCGCCCGAGGGCCGCCTCGACGAGCTCACCCGCGACGTACGCCGCTGGGACGTCCTGCTGTCCCCGAACGTCGCGAGCACCGAGAACCTGCGCAACGCGTTCGACTTCCACGGGCCGGTGCTGGAGACCGGCTACCCGCGCAACGACGTGCTGGTGGACGAGCGCGGCGCAGAGGTGCGCGAGCGGGTGCGCGCGCAGCTCGGCATCGCGCCGGGCACGACCGCCGTGCTCTACACGCCGACCTGGCGCGACGACCTCCTCGACGGCGAGGGCCGCCTCGACTTCTCGCTGCACCTGGACGCCGAGGAGTTCTCCCGCCGGCTGGGCGACGACCACGTCCTGCTGCTGCGGATGCACTACATGCTCTCGGCCCGGCTGCGCGACGAGCAGCGCCCAGGGGTCGTCGACGTCTCCTACCACCCGGACATCAACGAGCTCTACCTCGCAGCCGACGTGCTGATCACCGACTACTCCTCGACGATGTTCGACTTCGCGGTCACCGGCCGCCCGATCCTCTGCTTCACCTACGACCTCGAGGACTACCGCGACCGGCTGCGCGGCTTCTACTTCGACTTCGCCGCGATCGCACCCGGGCCGCTGCTGCGCACCAGCGACGAGGTCCTGGGCGCCCTCGAGGGCCTCGACGCCGTGGTGGCGGAGCACGCCGACGCGTACGCAGCGTTCCGCGAGCGGTTCTCGCACCTCGAGGACGGCCGGGCTTCCGAGCGGGTGCTCGAGGCCGTCGTCCTCCCGCTCGCCCGCGAGCTGGAGGCCGCGGCCGGCCTGCCGGCCCTTCCGGCGGCCGCTGCCCACGACGTCCAGGTGGTCGTCCTGGCCGCGGGCCTCGGGTCGCGCCTCGGCCGCCCGCACCCCAAGCCACTGACGGTGCTCAAGGACGGGCGCTCGATCCTGCAGCAGCAGGTCGAGAACCTGCGCGAGGTGCTCGGGCGCGACACCTCCATCACCGCTGTGGTGGGCTTCATGGCCGAGGACGTCATGGCGGCGGGCCCGCAGCTCTCGTTCGTCTACAACGCCGACTTCGCGACGACCAACACGTCGAAGAGCCTGCTGCGGGCCCTGCGCGGGAGCCGAGCCGGCGGAGTCCTGTGGCTCAACGGCGACGTGGTCTTCGACCCGCGCATCGTGCAGCACGTGCTCCCGCTGGTGGAGAAGGACGTGTCGTTCGTGTGCGTCAACACCGAGCGGGTGGCCGACGAGGAGGTCAAGTACACCCTCGACGACGACGGCTACGTCGCTGAGCTGAGCAAGGCGGTCGCGGGCGGGCTCGGCGAGGCGATCGGCATCAACTACGTCTCCTCCGACGACAAGCACCTGCTCGTCGAGCGGCTCGAGCAGTGCGGGCCGCAGGACTACTTCGAGCGTGGCATCGAGCTCGCGGTCGAGCTGGACGGGCTGCGCGTCCTGGCGGTCGACATCTCCCAGTTCCCTGCGGTGGAGGTCGACTTCGAGGAGGACCTGCGTCGCGCCGACGCGGTCGAGTGGGTCCCCTGGGAGCGACCGGGCAGCTAGCACGACCTCGCGCTGTCGGTGGCGTCTGGGAAGGTGGACGGCGTGCTCCCGGTCGCCCACCTCGACCTCGACGCGTTCTACGCCGCGGTCGAGGAGCGGCAGAAGCCCAGCCTGCGCGGCCGGGCCGTCGTGATCGCCGGGCGCGGCGGGCGCGGAGTGGTCGCGACCGCCAACTACAAGGCGCGCGAGCTGGGCGTCCACTCGGCCATGCCCTCGTGGCAGGGGCGGGCGCTGGCGCCGACCGCGGCGTGGATCTCACCGCGCATGCAGGCCTACTCCGAGCACTCGGCCGCCGCGCTCGCCCCGCTCTACGCCACGTTCGAGCGCATCGAGCAGATCGCCTCCGACGAGGTCTACATCGACCTGACCTCCGCCCGCGCCGGCGCCGAGCTGCGCCACGACTGGACCGGCGACCCGGCGGGCGCGGCCCGGGCTCTGCAGCGCGCGGTGCTCCGGGCAGTCGGGCTCACCTGCTCGGTCGGGGTCGCGCGCCACAAGCTGGGCGCGAAGCTCACCAGCGAGACCGCCAAGCCGGCCGGCACCGCGGTGCTCGCCGCCGACGAGGAGGACGCCTTCCTGGCCGCGCTGCCGGCGAAGGCGCTGCCCGGCATCGGCCCGGTGAGCGCCCAGAAGCTCGGCTCCGCCGGCATCCGCACGGTCGGCGACCTGCGATCGGCCGGCGAGCACACGCTGGTCGGCCTGCTCGGGAGCGCCCACGGCACCGCCATGTGGGATCTCGCCCACGGCCGCGACACCCGTCCCGTCGAGCACGAGCGGGTGCGCAAGTCGGTGGGCTCCGAGCGCACCTACGCCCGCGACCTGCACGGCCTCGACGAGGTGCGCGCAGCCCTCGGCCCGGTGTTCGCCGACGCGTACTCCAGGCTCGTGCGCAGCGGCAGCGCCGCGCGCACCGTGACGGTCAAGCTGCGCTACGCCGACTTCACGGGCGAGACGAGGGCCACCTCGCTGGCCGCCCCGAGCGACGACGAGCGGCTCCTGCACGACGCTGCCCAGCGCTCGCTGGTGGCCTCCGGCGCGGCACGGCCCGGTGCGCTCGGCATCCGGCTGCTGGGCGTGGCGTTCAGCTCGCTCGACGAGGTCACCCAGCTGACGCTCGACGCGCCGGAGCGGGTGGTGCACGACCTCGCCGAGCCGGCCGAGGACCCCGACGAGGTCGAGCAGTCGGCCGGCGCGATCGTCGCGGAGGACTCCGCACCAGGCGCCGACGTCCTGCACGAGTCGCTCGGGCGCGGCTGGCTGGTGGGCGCCGGGCACGGGGTCGCGAGCGTACGGTTCGAGACCTCGACGTCCGCACCGGCGCGTACGCGTGGCGTGCCCCTCGGCGACGCACTGCGCCACACCTCCCCCGAGCCGCCGCGCCCCGAGCCCGACGCCTGAGCTGCGACGGGTAGCGTCCTGCCCGTCGAAGCGGCGGCGGGCCAGCCGCCCGGGGTGGGGAGACTGCGCATGTCAGGGAGTGCGTCAGAGCGGTTCCCGGTGCACCGGGAGCCTGGCAGGCCAGCGCGGACCCGTCGGGTCGTGCTCGCTGTCGTCGCCGGGACGGCGCTGGTCGTGGCGCTGCTGATCGCGGGCTCGGTCGTCGCCAGCGGCTACGACCGCACGGCCGGCGGCGAGGTGGCGGTGATCCGCAACGGAGGGCCGCTCGACAACAACAGGGTGCGGCAGGTCCTGCCTCCGGCCAGCGCGCGCACCTGGATCGGCATCGGGTCGACGGCGCACAAGTACCCGGCTCAGCAGCGGTTCTACACGATCACAGCCGATAGCAAGCGGGGTGACCGCGAGGGCGTCGACGTGGAGAACGACCCCACCGCCGACGGCGTCGAGGTGGGCATCGAGGCGACCGTCTACTTCACGCTCACGAGCGACCCGTCGGCGCTGGAGTCCTTCGACGACAAGTACGGCACTCGCAAGTACCGCGGGCTCACCGGCGCCTACCGGTACGCGTGGGACGGCGACTCGGGGTGGACGACGTTCCTCGACCAGATCGTGCGACCGGTCATCAGCAACGACCTGCGCCAGGAGATCGGTGACTTCCGCTGCGCCGAGCTCCAGGCCTCCTGCTCGCTGGTGCAGAACGCCGGCTCGGGTGCAAGCTCGGCCACCGCCACGGCGAGCAACACCAACATCAGCAAGATCCAGGAGTCGATCAACGCCTCCCTGCAGGCCGACCTGAACAGCACACTCGGCGGACCGTTCATCACCGGCGTCCGGTTCAACCTCGCCAAGATCACCCTGCCGCAGCAGGTCCAGGACGCCATCAACAAGGCGCAGGCCGCGTTCGCCGGGGTCACCGAGGCGCAGGCCCGGGTGGCGCAGGCCAAGGCCGACGCGCAAGCCAACGAGCAGCGCCAGCGGGGGTACGCCACCTGCCCCGCGTGCGCGCTGATCGACGAGTACAAGGCGATCCCGCCGACCATCACGACGTTCGCGCCCGGCGCCGGCTTCGCCGTCACCCCGTCCACGCCGCGCTGACGAGGGAGCGGCATGGGACTCGTACGCGTGCTGCTCCCGCTTCTCGTCGTCCTCGTCCTGCTCGCCGTCGTGCTCGGCGCCCTGCCGCGCAGGCGCGCCGAGCTGGACCCCGGGCCCTCGCAGTGGGTGCCGGCGCACATCGACCGGGACGGGACCACCGTGGTGCTGGTGCGCCGAATCGCCCTCGAGACCCGGCAGGTGCTGGAGGAGCGCTACGTCGAGGCGATCCCGAGCGGCGCACCGGACCACGACGAGCGCTTCCTCGCAGCGATGGCCGCGGCGCGTGCGCGGGCGGCGCTGTTCGCCTCGGAGGAGGACTGAGCCGCGACTACGCCGGCAGCACGTCCTCGACCGCCGAGACGACCTCGGGCGCGTCGGGCACCGTGCGCGGACGGAAGCGGCGAACGACGCGGCCGTCGGGCGCGACGAGGAACTTCTCGAAGTTCCACTGCACGTCGCCCGCCTCACCGGCGTCGTCGGCGACGGCCGTGAGCTCGGCGTAGAGCGGGTGCTGCTCGGGGCCGTTGACCTCGAGCTTCTCGTACATCGGGAAGCTGACGCCGTAGGTCGCCGAGCAGAACTCCGCGATCTCGTCGGAGGTGCCGGGCTCCTGGCCGCCGAACTGGTTGCACGGGAAGCCGAGGACGGCGAACCCGCGCGGCGCGAGCTCCTCGTGCATCGCCTCGAGCGCGGAGTACTGCGGCGTCAGGCCGCACTTCGAGGCGACGTTCACCAGCAGGAGAGCCTTGCCGGCGTGCTCGGCCAAGGTGGTCTCGGTGCCGTCGAGCCGGTGCAGCGGGATGTCGAAGATGCTCATGCCCGTCATCCCATCACGCTGCCTGGCAGACCGCGCACCAGTAGAGGTTGCGCGCCAGCAGCGGCGCGGTGAGCACGGGCGTGCCGCAGATGCGGCAGGGCAGCCCGGTGCGCCGGTAGACGTAGTGCGCGTCCTCCTGACGGGCCCGGCCCGAGCGACGGGCGCGGTGCTCCGGCAGGGTCGTGACGATGCGTCCGGCGCGCACGCCGGCCCGCAGCAGCGTCACGAGGTCGGCCCACATCGCGAGCCACTCGTCGCGGGTCACCGCCTTGCCCGGGCGCAGCGGGTCGATGCGCGCGCGGAAGAGGACCTCGGCGCGGTAGACGTTGCCGACGCCGGCGAGCGTCGACTGGTCCATGAGCAGGGCGCCGATCGAGGTCGTCGTGCGCGAGATGCGCGCCCAGGCGCGCTCGGGGTCGGCGTCGCGGCGCAGCGGGTCGGGGCCCAGCCGGGCCACGAGCAGGCGCCGCTGCTCCGGGTCGTAGATCTCGCACGCCGTCGGCCCGCGCAGGTCGGCCCACGCCTCGGGCGTCTGGAGCCGCAGCCGCAGGGCGCCCTTCGGCTCGGGCGGCTCGCCGTGCCCGGTCTGCCACTTGCCGTAGAGACCGAGGTGCACGTGGAGCAGGCGCTCGCGGGGCTCGCCGAAGCCGAGCAGGAGGTGCTTGCCGACGGCCTCGCTCGAGGTCAGCTCGAGCCCGTCGATCGACGCGGCTCCGGTGGCGAAGCGCCCCTGCGGGCTCGTCGCGTGCACGGGCGGACCCGACAGCAGCTCGCGCAGGTGGCGGGCCGCGCGGTGGATCGTGTGGCCTTCAGGCACGGCTGCTCACCCGGCAGAGTCCACCAGAGAGCTCAGCCCAGCGCATCCGGGAGCGGCGGCAGGCCCTCGCCGGCCTCGTAGGCCGAGAGCATCTCGAGCCGGCGGGCATGGCGCCCGCCCTCGAACCCGGTCTCGAGGAACAGCTTCACGAACGCGGTGGCGTCCTCGACCGAGGTGAGCCGGCCCGCCATCGAGATGACGTTGGCGTCGTTGTGGCGCCGGCCCAGCTCCGCGGTGTCGGAGTTCCACGCGAGGATCGCGCGCACGCCGCGCACCTTGTTGGCCGCGATCTGCTCGCCGTTGCCCGAGCCGCCGAAGACCGCCCCGAGGCTGCCCGGGTCGGCGACCACGGCCTCCGCCGCCCGCAGGACGAACGGGGGGTAGTCGTCCTGCGGGTCGAGCTCTGCCGGGCCGTGGTCGACGGGCTCGTGGCCGTTGGCCGTGAGCCACGCCGCCACCGCCTGCTTGAGCTCGAAGCCTGCGTGGTCGCTGCCGAGGTGGACGCGCATAGGCGCATCCAACCACTGGCTAGTCGAAGATCGGGTCGCGGGTGCGGGTGCGCTTGAGCTCGAAGAAGCCGTCGGTGCCGGCCACGAGCACCACGCCGTCCCACAGCCGGCCGGCCGCCTCGCCCTTGGGTGCCGGCGAGACCACCGGGCCGAAGAAGGCGACGCCGTCGACGCTGATCACCGGGGTGCCGACGTCCATGCCGACCTGGTCCATGCCGGAGTGGTGGCTCTTCTTCAGGGCCTCGTCGTAGTCGGTGGAGGTGGCGGCCGAGGCCAGCTCGGCGGGCAGGCCGACCTCGGCGAGGGCCTCGTCGATGATCGCGGCGAAGTCGTCGGAGCCGCGGCCGTCGTTGTGGATGCGCCGGCCCATCGCCTCGTAGAGCGGGAGGACGACCTCGTTGCCGTGGGCCTGCTCGGCGGCGATGACCACCCGCACCGGCCCCCAGGCCTTCTTCATCATCTCGACGTACTGCTCGGGCAGCTCGCGGCCCTCGTTGAGGTAGGCGAGCGACATGACGTGCCACTCGACGTCGATCTCGCGCACCTCCTCGACCTCGCGCACCCAGCGCGAGCTCATCCACGCCCAGGGGCAGAGGGGGTCGAACCAGAAGTGTGCCGTGGTGCGCTCGCTCATCGACGAGTCCCTTCCTGATGGGGGCGTTGCCAACCAGCGGCAGCACCGCGCGCGCCACGCGCATTCCCGGCTGGCGGACCGGCGGCGGGCGCATGGGAAGATGCCCCGCATGCCCGGCATGAACCTCACCCGCGACGAGGCCAGCGCACGCGCCGACGTGCTCTCCACCGAGTCCTACTCGATCGACCTCGACGTCACCGGCAGCGGACCGACCTTCCGCTCGAGCACCACCGCACGGTTCCGCTGCTCCGCTCCGGGCACCTCGACCTTCGTCGACCTGGTCGCCGACAGCGTCGAGCTCGTCGAGCTCAACGGCACCGCCCTCGACCCGGCGACCGTCTTCGACGGCACCCGCATCGCCCTCGACGGCCTGGCCGCCGAGAACGAGCTGCGGGTCGTCGCGAACTGCACCTACATGCGTACCGGTGAGGGCCTGCACCGCTTCGTCGACCCGGTCGACGGCGAGACCTACCTCTACTCCCAGTTCGAGGTGGCCGACTCGCGCCGGATGTTCGCCGTCTTCGAGCAGCCCGACCTCAAGGCCACCTTCACGCTCACGGTCACCGCGCCGGCTCACTGGCAGGTCGTCTCGGTCTCCGCCACGCCCGAGTCCGAGCCCACCGGCGACGGCGTCGCGACCTGGCGCTTCGCGCCGACACCGCGGCTCTCGTCCTACGTGACGGCGCTGGTCGCCGGGCCGTACGCGGTGGTGCGCAGCTCGCTCACCTCCCGCAAGGGCAGCGTGCCGGCCGCCGTCTTCTGCCGGCGCACGCTCGCCGAGCACCTCGACGCCGACGAGATCCTGCTCCTGACCCAGCAGGGCTTCGACTTCTACGAGGAGGCGTTCGACCTCGCCTACCCGTTCGAGAAGTACGACCAGCTCTTCGTCCCCGAGTTCAACGCCGGCGCGATGGAGAACGTCGGCTGCGTGACGATCCTCGAGGACTACGTCTTCCGCTCGCGCGTGAGCGAGGCCGCCGTCGAGCGCCGCGCCATCACCGTGCTGCACGAGCTGGCGCACATGTGGTTCGGCGACCTCGTGACCATGAAGTGGTGGAACGACCTGTGGCTCAACGAGTCCTTCGCGGAGTTCGTGAGCCACGTCGCCGCCGCTGAGGCCACGAAGTACACCGAGGCCTGGACCACCTTCGCCACCACGGAGAAGACCTGGGCCTACCGCCAGGACCAGCTGCCGAGCACCCACCCGATCGTCGCCGAGATCAACGACCTCGAGGACGTCGAGGTCAACTTCGACGGCATCACCTACGCCAAGGGCGCCTCGGTGCTCAAGCAGCTGGTGGCCTACGTCGGGCGCGACGCGTTCTTCGCCGGCATCCGCACCTACTTCGCCAAGCACGCCTACGCCAACACGACCCTCGGCGACCTGCTGGTCGAGCTCGAGCGCAGCAGCGGGCGTGACCTGTCGGCGTGGTCGGGCACCTGGCTCGAGACCGCCGGCGTCAACACGCTGCGGCCCTCGATCGAGGTGGCCGGCGAGGGCACCTACTCCCGCTTCGCCGTGCTCCAGGAGGCGCCGGCCGAGTGGCCGACGCTGCGCCCGTACCGGCTGGGCATCGGCCTCTACGACCTCGCCGAGGGCGGGCTCGCCCGCCGCCGCTACGTCGAGGTCGACGTCGACGGCCCCTCGACCGAGGTGCCAGAGCTCGTCGGCGAGCGCCAGCCCGACCTGCTGCTGCTCAACGACGACGACCTGGCCTTCGCCAAGATCCGCCTCGACGAGCGCTCGGTCGCCACGCTGGTGTCCTCGCTCGCGCAGGTCCGCGACTCGCTGCCCCGCGCGCTGTGCTGGGGCGCGGCGTGGGACATGTGCCGCGACACCGAGATCCGCGCCCGCGACTACCTCGCCCTGGCGCTCGAGGGCGCGCAGACCGAGGACGACAGCGCCATGCTGCGCTCGGTGCTGCGCCAGGCCGAGGTCGTGTCACGGCTCTACGTCGACCCGGCGTTCAAGGAGCAGGCGGCCGACCAGCTCGCCTCCGGCACCCGCTCGCTGGCCGAGGCCGCGCAGCCGGGCAGCGACGCCCAGCTCCAGCTCGTGCGGGCGTTCGCCGCGGCCGCGCGCAGCGAGGAGCAGCTCGAGGTCGTCCACGCGCTCTACACCGGCGAGCTGGCGTGGGAGGGCCTCGAGGTCGACACCGACCTGCGCTGGGACCTGCTGCACGCCCTCGTGGCCGGCGGGCGGCTCGGCGACGAGGCCGTCGAGGCCGAGCTGGAGCGCGACAAGACCGCCACCGGCGAGCGCCACGCGGCCGCGGCCCGGGCCGCCCGGCCCACCGCCGAGGCCAAGGCGTCGGCGTGGAAGGCCATCTTCGAGGACGCCGACCTGCCGAACTCCCTGCTGGTCGCGACCGTCGGCGGCTTCGCGCAGGCAGGGCAGGAGCAGCTGGTCGCGCCCTACGTCGAGCGCTACTTCGAGGCGCTCGAGCCGACCTGGGCCTCGCGCACCAACGAGACCGCGCAGACCATCGTGGTCGGGCTCTACCCGACGCTGCTCGCCTCCGAGGAGCTGCTCGCCCGCACCGACCGCTGGCTCGCCGAGGCCGGCTCCGCGCCCGCCTCGCTGCGCCGGCTGGTGCTCGAGTCGCGCGACGGCGTCGCCCGCGCCCTGCGCGCCCAGGCGCGCGACCGGGGCTGACACCCGCCCGCCAGCTCCGTCGCGCCCGACCTCGGGTGCGACGGGGTCAGCGGCGGGCGCGGCCGGCGTGCTCGCCGAGCATGCGCACGCCCAGGGCGATGCCGCCGGCCAGGTCGCCGACGGCGAACGACGCGGTCATGCTGAGGGTGACCAGCGCGGCGACGCGGTCGTCGACGCGGCTGCGGGCGGCTGCACCGGTGACGACCTCCACCCGCCGGGAGGCGGGGTCGACCGCGACCAGCACGGTCTCGGCGGCCTCGGGGCCCAGCCGGGCCAGCATCGCCTCGGCCGAGGCGCGCGAGTGCACCGTGCCGACGAAGACCGCGACGGGCAGGCCGTAGCGGTCGGCTGCCTCGGCGCGGGCGCGCTCTATCTGCTGGCGGTGCCGGTCGCGGAAGGGCTCACCAGGAGCCACTGGCGCCACCCGAGCCCTGGGCCCGCGGAGTGTCCGCGTCGGGGGCGGCGTGCTTGCCGGTCGGGCCGCCCAGCCAGGTGGCGTCGGCGTCCCAGCCGGCGCCCGGGCGGTAGCGGGGGCCGCGCGTCGTCGACGGCGCGAAGGTGAGCAGCGCGACGACGAGGTAGACCGCGAGCGGGATGCCGATGTAGACGCCGATGGTCTGCAGCACGCCGATGCCGGAGCCGGGGTCGTCACCGTCGGAGCGGTGGGTCTCGGCGAAGGCCGGCGAGGCGGTCGCCAACGCCAGCAGCGGCAGCACCGCGGCGTACGCGGCACCGAGCCGGCGCCGGAAGCTCCGGCGCAGGATGGCGGCGGAACCCGGGGCGGAGGCGTGTGCTCGGTGGGTCACGCGCGCCAGCCTAGCGAGCCGGGACCCGCTCACGAGCGGTGCCCCACGCCGTGGCGCAGCCCCTCGTCGACGACCCGGGCCAGGGAGTTGGCGCGGGCGTCGGCGACGAGGTCCTCGAGCAGCACCGGCTCCCCGGACCCGTCGCACAGCGGCAGCTTCCAGTTGGGGTACTCGCGGAAGGTGCCCGGCTGGTTGATGGCGCGCCGCTCCCCCACCGCGTCGGGCAGGGCCACCCCCACGAGCAGCGCCGGTGTGGCGACGACCAGGCGGTGCAGGGCCTCCACGACGGCCTGCTCGTCGTCGCGGTCCTCCGCACGCAGGAAGCCCTCGGAGAGCAGCGCGTCGATCCACGACCGCTGCTCCTCCGCGTCGGCGGCGCGCTCCTCCTCGACCGGGCGGGTGAGCAGGCCGAGCTCGTCGCGCAGGCGGATGTGCTCGCCGGCGAGGTAGCCGGCGGTCGGCGGCAGGTCGTGCGTGGTGACGGACGCGAGCGAGAGCTCGCGCCACTGCTCGGGGCGCAGGGGTACGCCGCGGTCCCAGTCGCGCTCGAACCACAGGATCGAGGTGCCGAGGATGCCGCGGTCCTTGAGGAAGTCGCGCACGCCGGGCTCGACGGTGCCGAGGTCCTCACCGACGACGACCGCACCGGCCCGCGACGCCTCGAGCGCCAGGATGCCGACCAGCGCGTCGGCGTCGTAGCGCACGTAGGTGCCCTCGGTCGGCGCCGAGCCGGTGGGCACCCACCACAGGCGGAACAGCCCGAGCACGTGGTCGACGCGGATGCCGCCGGAGTGGCGCAGGATCGTGCGGATCATCGCCCGGTAGGCGGCGTAGCCGGTCTCGGCCAGCACGTTGGGACGCCACGGGGGCTGCGACCAGTCCTGGCCCTGCTGGTTGTAGGCGTCCGGCGGGGCGCCGACGCTCACGCCCTGGGCGAGTGCCGACTGCAGAGCCCACGCGTCGGCGCTCGACGGGTGCACGCCGACGGCGAGGTCGTGCATGATGCCCAGCGCCATGCCCGAGCCGGTCGCCGCCGCCTGGGCCGCGGTCAGCTGCTCGTCGAGCAGCCACTGCAGCCAGCTCCAGAAGTCGACCTGGTCGGCGAGCCGCTCGCGCGCGGCCGCCACCTCGGCAGAGGCCGGGTCGCGCAGGCCCTCCGGCCACTCCTGCCAGGGCGCGTCGAGCTCTGCGGACAGCGCGCACCAGGTGGCGAAGTCGACGAGCCCGTCGCCCTCGCGCTCGCGGAAGGCGTCGTAGGCGGCCTGGCGCTCGGGCGAGCGCGCGAGCGCGTGGACCAGCTCGAGCGCCTCGCGCTTGGCGGCCCACACGGCGTCGCGGTCGATCGGGTCGGGCGTGAGCGAGACCGCCTGCTGGGCGGCGGCGAGCTCCTCGACGCGCGAGCGCACGTCGTCCGGGGCGCCGGCGAGCTCCGCGACGTCCTCCACCCGCAGGTAGACCGGGTTGAAGAAGCGCCGTGTCGCCGGGAGGTAGGGCGAGGGCTCCATCGGCGGCACCGGCTCGGCAGCGTGCAGCGGGTTGACCAGCACGAAGCCGGCGCCGTGCTCGCGCCCGCTCCACGCAGCCAGCGTCGAGAGGTCGGCGAGGTCGCCCAGCGCCCAGGAGCTGCGCGAGCGCGTCGAGTAGAGCTGGGTGGCGAAGCCCCACACCCGCCCGGTGCTGCTCCCGCGCACCGAGGGCGGCAGGCCCAGCGAGTGCGGCGTGACCACCAGCAGCGCCTCGCCCGACACCTCGCCGCTGGCGCGCAGCCGGTGGTAGCCGAGCGGCAGGTCGTCGGGCACGGTGAAGGTCGCCTCGCCGGTGAGCACGCCGTCGACGTCCTGCGGGTCCACCCAGCGGTCGGCCTGCTCGAGCGGACGGGTGCCGCCCTCTTCGAGCTCGACCTCCACCAGCACGGCGCTCCGGTGCGGCACGTGCACACCCACGCTCGCGTGACCGGCTCCCTGCCGGACGATGACGCAGGCAGGGAGCACGCGGCGCCAGGCAGCGCTGCGTACGCGCTCCAACGCCGTCCGCGCCGCCTCGGGCGTGGCAGCGTCGACCCCGAGGGCCGCCAGCACGGCGGTGATCGTCTCGGCGCTCGGCCGGCGCTGCTCGCCCTGCCAGTCGTGGAAGTCGGTCGCGACGCCGTAGGCGTCGGCGAGCTCGGACAGCTCGGCGCTCAGGGCGCTCATCGCGCACCTCCTCGACCGCAGCGTACGGCTGCGGTCGGGCGGTCGCGGCGGGCTGGGTCAGCGGGGACAGCGGTCACGCCGGGCGTGTCCCCGCTGCGGCCGACCGGTAACCGTCAGCCCGCGACGGCCTCCTGCACCGGGGCGGGCAGGGAGAGGTAGGCCTCCCACTCGGGCTGCCGGCGCACCCAGCCGATGACCAGCGCCACGCTCGCCGGCGGCTCGGCGGGGGTGAACGGCAGCTCCCAGCCGAGCTCGGCGAGCAGCGTGCTGCCCTTGCGGTGGTTGCAGCGGCAGCACGCGGCCACGACGTTGGTCCAGGCGTGCTGGCCGCCCCGGGAGCGCGGCACGACGTGGTCGACGGTGTCGGCGCGCTTGGGGCAGTAGGCGCAGCGGTGCGCGTCGCGCTCGAGCACCGCCCGGCGGGTCAGCGGCACGCTGCGGCGGTAGGGCACGCGCACGTAGTGCTGGAGCCGGACCACCGCCGGGGCGTCCATGCTGGTGCGTTCGGAGTGCAGCACGCGGTCGCCGGCCGTCTCGACCACGACGGCCTTCTGCGCGAGGACCAGCACGACCGCCCGGCGCAGTGGCACCACGCAGAGCGGCTCGTAGCTGGCGTTCAGGACGAGCGCGTGCGCCATGTCGCCTCCAGCACCGCGGCCGGCGCGTGGCTCGCGTCGGTCCTGCGGTCAGTGTGCGCCTCGCCCGCGCGTTGCACCACACGTTTGGGCAGCGCGTCACGCAGCGTTCACCCGCGGTGCGTCGTCCGGCGCGACGGGGGCGACCGCCAGCGTCGTCGTCGGACCCCGGCCGTAGGGTCGGCCCCATGAGCCGTCCGGACTACCCCGCCGCGCCCCGCCTCGACCTGGTGGAGCAGCTGCCCGAGAGCGCGCCGGCCCACTCGGTCGCCGACCCCTACCGCTGGCTCGAGGACCCCGCCGACCCCGCGGTCGAGGCCTGGTCGAGCGCCCAGGACGTGCTGGTGCGCGAGCACCTCGACGCGCTGCCCGGCCGCGAGCACGTCGCCGAGCGCCTGCGCGCGCTCCTCGCGGCCGGCTCCGTAGGGTCGCCCGCGCTGCGCGGCGACCGGCGCTTCTTCATGCGGCGCACCGCCGAGCAGGAGCACGCCGTGCTGCTGGTGCAGGAGGCCGACGGCAGCGAGCGCGTGCTGCTCGACCCGATGGCGGTGGACCCGAGCGGGAAGACGACCATCGACAGCTGGCAGCCCAGCAAGGAGGGCCGCCTGCTCGCCTACCAGCTCTCCGAGGGCGGCACCGAGGAGTCGGTCCTGCGGGTGCTCGACGCGGGCACCGGCGAGCTCGTCGACGGGCCGATCGACCGCGCCCGCTACTCCCCCGTGGCCTGGCTGCCGGGCGGCGAGGCGTTCTACTACGTGCGCCGCGTCGACCCTGCGGGGCTGCCGGCCGAGGAGCAGCAGTACCACCGGCGCGTGTGGCTCCACCGGCTGGGCGCCGACCCTGCGGACGACGTGCTGGTCTTCGGCGAGGGCCTCGAGAAGACCAACTACTACGGCGTCTCGGTGTCGATGGACGGCCGCTGGCTCACGGTCTCGGCCTCGGAGGGCACCGCCCCGCGCAACGACCTCTGGGTGGCCGACCTGGGAGCCTCGAGCCTCGAGGCGCCGGCGCTGCAGGAGGTGCAGGTCGGTGTCGACGCCCAGACCGGCGTGCACTTCGCGCGCGACGGGCGGGCCTACGTGTTCACCGACCTCGACGCGCCCCGCGGCCGGCTCTGCGTCGCCGACCCGGGCGAGCTGCAGGTCTCGGGCTGGACCGACCTCGTGCCCGAGGACCCCGAGGCCGTGCTCGACGGCTACGCCCTGCTCGACGGCGACGAGCTCGACGAGCCCGTGCTGCTCTGCTCGTGGACCCGGCACGCGGTCTCCGAGCTCACCGCCCACCGGCTCGCCGACGGCGGCGGTGCCCGGCCGGTGCAGCTGGCCGGGGTCGGGTCGCTCGGCGGGCTCTCGACCCATCCCGAGGGCGGCCACGAGGCCTTCTTCGGCTACACCGACCACGTGACCCCCTCGTCGGTCTACCGCTACGACGCGACCGACGGCTCGGTGTCCCTGCACGCCTCGCCGCCCGGGTCGGTCGAGGTGCCGCAGGTCTCGGTGCGGCTGGTGCCCTACACCTCCAAGGACGGCACGACCGTCCGGATGTTCGTCGTCTCGCCGACCGAGGCGCCCGACCGCCCGCGGCCGACGGTGCTCTACGGCTACGGCGGCTTCGGCATCCCCATGTCGCCGGGCTACTCCTCCGGCATCCTCCAGTGGGTCGAGGCCGGCGGCGTCTACGCCGTGGCGTGCCTGCGCGGGGGTGGCGAGGAGGGCGAGCAGTGGCACCGCGACGGCATGCTCGGGCACAAGCAGAACGTCTTCGACGACTTCCACGCGGCCGCCGAGACGCTCGTGGCCGAGGGATGGACCACACCGGCCCAGCTCGGCATCAGCGGCGGCTCCAACGGCGGCCTGCTGGTCGGCGCGGCGCTGACCCAGCGGCCCGAGCTCTACGGCGCGGTGGTCTGCTCCGCGCCGCTGCTCGACATGGTGCGCTTCGAGAAGTTCGGCCTCGGCGCCACGTGGGCGGTCGAGTACGGCTCGGCCGCCGACCCCGAGCAGCTGGGCTGGCTGCTGTCCTACTCGCCCTACCACCACGTCGTCGACGGCGTCGACTACCCGGCCACGCTGTTCACCGTGTTCGACAGCGACACCCGCGTCGACCCGCTGCACGCACGCAAGCTGGCGGCGGCCCTGCAGCACGCGACCTCGGGCGAGCGGCCGGTGCTCGTGCGCCGCGAGAAGGACGTCGGCCACGGCGCCCGCTCGCTGTCGCGCTCGATCGACCTGAGCGTCGACACCACGGTCTTCCTCGCGCACTGGACGGGGTTGCAGCTCTGATCCTCGCAGCCGCCTCCCCGTCCCCCTCGCCGGTCACCTACGTCGACACCACCTGCGACGGCGTCTGCGACTCGGTCTCGGGCTGGACCGGTCACGAGTGGCTCGGCCAGCTCGCCGAGTGGCTGCTGGCCAAGCCGCTCAAGATCGTCGTCATCGTCGCCGCCGCGGTGCTCGTGCGCCTGGTGCTGCACCGCCTGATCTCGGGCCTCGTCGCCCGCGCGGCCGAGGGCACCGTGCCCGGCGTGCTGGCCAAGGCCTCTCGCGCCAGCATCTTCGAGAGCAGCCCGCTGCTCTCGGAGCGGCGCAGCCAGCGCGTGCAGACGATGGGCTCGGTGCTGCGCAGCATCGTCACCGGCATCGTCGTCAGCATCGCCGTGCTGATGGTGCTCAGCGAGGTGGGCCTCGACATCGCCCCGCTGCTCGCCAGCGTCTCGATCGTGGGCGTCGCGCTCGGCTTCGGCGCCCAGTCGCTGGTCAAGGACTTCCTCTCCGGCGTCTTCATCATCGTCGAGGACCAGTTCGGCGTCGGCGACGTCGTCGACCTGGGCCCGGCCACCGGGGTGGTCGAAGCGGTGGGACTGCGCGTGACCCGCATCCGCGACGTCAACGGCACCGTCTGGTACGTCCGCAACGGCGAGATCCTGCGCGTCGGCAACATGAGCCAGGGCTGGGCGCGGGCCGTCATCGACGTGCCGGTCGCCCCCGACAGCGACGTGGCGCGGGTGAAGGCGCTGCTCGCCGCCGCGGCGAGCTCGGTCGCCGCCGACCCCGAGCTCTCGTCCTTCGTCCTCGAGGAGCCCGAGGTGTGGGGCGTCGAGACGATGTCGCTCGACTCGGTGGTGGTGCGCCTGGTCGTCAAGACCCAGCCGCTCCAGCAGTGGGCGGTCGCGCGGGAGCTGCGCCAACGCGTACGAGAGGCGCTCTCGGCCGACGCCGCGGCGGCCGGCTCCGGCACGGGGCTCTGGGCCGGCGCGGCGGCCGCGGGCGCACCGCCCTCGACAGTGCCCGAGGCCTAGTCGCTGGGGGGCCCGGGCCGCACCAGCTCGCCGGCGAGCAGCGCGGCGCACCAGACGTCGACGCGTACGCCGCGGTGCGCGATCAGCCCGCGTGCCACGCCCTCGGGCGCGAACCCGAGCTTGTCTGCGACGCGGCGCGAGGCGAGGTTGCCGACCTCTGCGTACCACTCGAGCCGGGCGAGGCCGAGCTGGTCGAAGCCCCACGCCGCGACCTCGGCGACGGCCTCGGTGACGACGCCCCGGCCGCGGTGGCCCGGCGCGCACCAGAAGCCGATCTCGGCGACCGCCGGGTCGGGCCGGCGGCGGTGCAGCCCGACGCAGGCGGCGAGCTCGCCCCTGCGCTCGACCGCGAAGACGGCGGCGGAGCCCTCCGCCCACCACGACGGCACCAGCTCGCGCACGAAGGCGCGGGCGTGCGCGCGGCGGTAGGGCGACGGCACGGTCGTCCACCGCTGGATCTCGGCGTCCTCGCACGCGGCGAGCACCGCGTCCTCGTCGTCGGAGGTGAAGGCTCGCAGCAGCAGGCGGTCGGTGCGCAGGGTGGTCGGCGGGATCGCAGGCACGGGCCCCATCGTGGCGTGCCCGCCGGCAGGCCGCGTCATTGGGCGAGGACGGCGACGCGTCGGCGCCAGACCCGCTGCGCGGCGAGGGCGGCCAGGGCTGCGAGCGCGGTGGCGCCGGCGGCGTTGCCGAACGAGCCGGGCACGCCGACCGCGTCGATGACGACGCCGGCCACCGCGGTGCCGCAGGCGGCCCCCGTCGTGATGCTCGAGGACATCCACGCCTGCGCCTCGTTGACCCGCTCGGGCGGGGAGAGCACGTCGATGAGGTTCTGGCACATGATGATCGTCGGCGAGATCGACAGGCCCGCCACGAACAGGATCGGGAGCAGCACGCCGAGCGGTGGCCGGCCCGCGTGCAGCAGCAGGCTCACCGGCACCAGCGCCAGGCTGAAGGTGAGCAGCGGCAACGGGATGCGGCGCTGCTCGGTGCCGGGCGCGTGACTGGCGCGGGCGCCGTAGGTCAGCCCGCCGACCGCGCTGCCGCCCGCGATCGCGGTGAACAGCCAGCCCAGCTTCGACTGGTCGTGCAGCACCTCGCGGGCGGTGGCGGCGAGCGAGGTGTCGATCGAGCCGAACGCGACCGCCAGTCCCAGCACGACGACGAGCAGCGCCGGCATCCCGCCGATCCGGGCGGCCGAGCCCCCTCGCTCGCTCTTCGGCGACTGCTCGTGCGGCACCACCTGGCGGGGGGCCGCGCACGACGCGTAGCCGACGCAGCCCGCCGCCAGCAGCGTGCCCGTGAGCACGAGCGGCACCGCGGCCGGGGTGCGGGTGACGAGCAGGGAGAGCAGCAGCGGCCCGACGATGAAGATCGTCTCGACGGCGACCGCGTCGAGCGCGTAGCCCGCGCGCCGCAGCGTCTGGTCGGGGAAGATCACGCGCCACGCCGTACGCATCGCCGGGCCGAGCGGCGGGAACGACGCACCCGCCACGGCGGCGAGAGCGACCAGGACCGCGAGCGGCGCGTCGGCCGCGGCGAGCAGCGCGAGCACCACGAGCAGGGCGCCGCAGAGCACGCCGGCCGGGACCACGACGCGCGGCTGGCCGAAGCGGTCGAGGGCGCGGCCCAGCGTGGGCGAGCCGAGCGCCGTGCCGATGCCGTAGGCGCCGGTGACCAGGCCCGCGTCGCCGTAGGAGTCGCGCACGTGAGAGACGAGCAGCACCATGCTCAGCGGGGCCAGCGAGAACGACAGCCGCGCGATCAGGGAGGCGGCGAAGGGGACGGCGGCCTGGCGGTGGCGCAGCACTCGTACGTATCCGGAGAGTCCAGCAGCCACGGTCCGACAGCCTTGCACACCGAGCACCGGAACCGCTTTCGCCCCGTCGTCGGCCGGCTCGGCACGGCTCGCGCAGGGCACCGCACGGGTGGACGATGGCGCCATGACCGAGAAGCTGTGCCTCGTCACCGGCGCCACCGGCTACATCGGCGGCCGGCTGGTGCCCGAGCTGCTCGCAGCGGGTCACCGGGTGCGCGTGCTCGCCCGCGACCCGCGCAAGGTCCAGGACCACCCGTGGTCGGACCGCGTGGAGGTCGCCCGTGGCGAGATCGGCGACGCCGAGTCGCTGGCGAAGGCGCTCGCGGGGGTCGACGTCGCCTACTACCTCGTGCACAGCCTGGCGACGGGCGGGCACTTCGAGGCGACCGACCGGAAGTACGCGCTGAGCTTCGGCAAGACCGCCCGCGAGCAGGGCGTCGGGCGCATCGTCTACCTCGGCGGGCTCCTGCCGGAGGACGAGGACCTCTCCCCGCACCTGCGCTCCCGGGCCGAGGTGGGCTGGATCCTGCTCGCGTCCGGCGTGCCCACCGCCGTGCTCCAGGCCGCCGTCATCATCGGGTCGGGCTCGGCGTCGTTCGAGATGCTGCGCCACCTGACCGAGCGGCTGCCGGCCATGGTGACCCCGAAGTGGGTCGACTCGCGGATCCAGCCGATCGCTGTGCGCGACGTGCTGCGCTACCTGGTCGGCGCGGCCCAGCTCCCGCCCGAGGTCAACCGCACCTTCGACATCGGCGGCCCCGACGTGCTGACCTACGCCGAGATGATGCACCGCTTCGCCGAGGTGGAGGGGCTCCCCCGGCGGCGCATCGTCAAGACACCGGTGCTCAGCCCGTCGCTGTCCAGCCACTGGGTCGGCGTCATCACCCCCGTCCCGAGCTCGATCGCCCGCCCGCTGGTCGAGTCGCTGCGCAACACGGTGGTGTGCCGCGAGCACGACATCGCGGCGTACGTCCCGGACCCTCCGGAGGGGCTGCTCGGGTTCGACCAGGCGGTGCGCCTGGCGCTGGCGCGCATCCGCGACCAGGAGGTGCCGACCGCCTGGACCTCGGCGACGACGGTGGGCGCGCCGAGCGACCCGCTGCCGACCGACCCCGACTGGGCCGGCGGCGACCTCTACCTCGACGAGCGCGAGCGCGTCGTCGAGGCGTCACCGGCGGCGCTGTGGCGGGTGATCGAGGGCATCGGCGGCGAGCACGGGTGGTACTCCTTCCCGCTGGCCTGGCGGGCCCGCGGGGTGCTCGACCGCATCAGCGGCGGCCCGGGGCTGCGGCGCGGGAGGCGCGACCCGGACGACCTGTCGACCGGCGACGCGCTCGACTTCTGGCGCGTGGAGGAGGTGTCCGACGGGCGGCTGCTGCGGCTGCGCGCCGAGATGCGGCTACCGGGGCTGGCCTGGCTGGAGCTGCAGGTCCTCACGGACGAGCAGGGCCGCACGCTGTTCCGGCAGCGGGCCACGTTCCACCCGCACGGGCTGACCGGCCGGGCCTACTGGTGGTCGGTGTTCCCGTTCCACGGGGTGGTGTTCGGCGAGATGCAGCGCAACATCGCCCGCGCCGCGGAGGCGCTGGAGCGTACGCACGTCGACCCGGGCAGCGTCACCACCGAGCAGCTCCGCGCCCTCTGACCGCGCGGCGGCGCCGCTCGGCGGCCCCCCTCTGATTGGCACGATGTGCCTTCTTGCCAATCGGATTGGCAAGAAGGCACATCGTGCCAAACGAGGCGGGGCGGGGAGGGGCTAGGCCAGGGCGGCGTCGAGCGTGATCGTCGTGCCAGCGAGGGCCTGCGAGACCGGGCAGTTCTCCTTGGCGGCCTGGGCCTGGGCGGCGAAGCCGTCGGCGTCGAGGCCGGGGACGACCGCGCGCACCGTCAGGACGATGCCGGTGATGCCCTTGCCGGGCACGAAGGTGACGTCGGCCTTGGTGTCGACCTTCTCCGGCGGCGTGCCGGCACCCGCGAGCGCGTGCGAGAGCGCCATCGAGAAGCAGGTCGAGTGGGCCGCGGCGATGAGCTCCTCGGGGCTCGTCACGCCGTTCGGCTCGGCCGAGCGCGCAGCCCAGGTGACCGGGTAGGACCCGATGCCCGAGGAGTCGAGGGACACGGTGCCCTTGCCCTCCATCAGCGAGCCTTCCCAGTGGGCGTTGGCCGTGCGGACGGTTGCCATGCTGGACCTCCAGGGTCGACGTACGTGGTCGGCTCAGGGCCGACCGCGGTGCCCCGGCCGTCGTCGGCCGGGGGTGGGGCGGGGTGCTGCTCGGGCGGTGGCGCCCCGCCGGCGGGCGCTTGCGACGATAGGCCGCGTGAGCACTCCGTCCGACGGCACCCCTCCTGCCTTCTTCGAACGTGTGGGGGGCACCGAAACCTTCCGCCGCCTCACCGAGGTCTTCTACGCCGGCGTGTCCGACGACCCGGTGCTGCGCCCGCTCTACGCTGAGGAGGACCTCGAGCCGGCGCGCCGCCGCCTGCAGATGTTCCTCGAACAGTACTGGGGCGGGCCCCGCGCCTACAGCGAGCAGCGCGGCCACCCGCGGCTGCGGATGCGCCACGGCGGCTGGCGCATCGGCGAGCGCGAGCGCGAGGCCTGGCTCTCGCACATGCGCGCCGGCGTCGACGAGCTGCACCTGGACCCCGCCGACGAGAAGGAGCTCTGGGACTACCTCGTCATGGCGGCCTACAGCCTGGTCAACGAGGCGCCCGAGGGAGCACCGCTGCCGGTGGTGCCAGGATCGGGCTCGTGAGCTCTCCCTCCGCGCCCTGGTGGCGCGACGCGGTCATCTACCAGGTCTACGTGCGCAGCTTCGCCGACTCCGACGGCGACGGCCTCGGCGACCTGCCGGGCGTGCGGGCGCACCTCGACCACCTGCGCGACCTCGGCGTCGACGCCCTGTGGCTCAACCCGTTCTACCCCTCGCCCCAGAACGACGCGGGCTACGACGTCTCCGACTACCGCGACGTGGAGCCGCGCTTCGGCACGCTGGCCGACGCCGACGCGCTGGTCACTGAGGCCCACGAGCGCGGGCTGCGCGTCATCGTCGACCTCGTGCCCAACCACACCTCGAGCGAGCACGTCTGGTTCCGCGCGGCGCTGGCCGCGCCGAGGGGCTCCCGCGAGCGTTCGCGCTACCTGTTCCGCGACGGGCGGGGCGACGACGGCTCGGTGCCGCCCAACGACTGGGTCTCGGTCTTCGGTGGTCCGGCGTGGTCGCGGGTGACCGAGCCCGACGGGCGCCCCGGCCAGTGGTACCTCCACCTGTTCGACGCGACGCAGCCCGATCTCGACTGGACCAACTCCGAGGTGGTCGAGGAGTTCCACGACGTCCTGCGGTTCTGGCTCGAGCGCGGCGTCGACGGCTTCCGCATCGACGT
This sequence comes from Motilibacter peucedani, assembly GCF_003634695.1. NCBI lineage: Bacteria > Bacillati > Actinomycetota > Actinomycetes > Motilibacterales > Motilibacteraceae > Motilibacter > Motilibacter peucedani. The sequence continues at coordinate 93,295 of NZ_RBWV01000012.1, read as the reverse complement.
CGCGCACGGGCTGGCCAAGGACCAGGACATGCCCGACATCGACGGCCGGTTCGCCACCTCGGGACCGGCCGAGCACGGCCACCCGCACTGGGACCAGGACGAGGTCCACGAGGTCTACCGCGGCTGGCGGGGGGTGCTCGACCGCTACGACGGCGACCGCACGTTCGTCGCCGAGGCGTGGGTCGCGACGGCCGAGCGGCTCGCGCTCTACCTGCGTCCCGACGAGCTGCACACCGCCTTCAACTTCCCCTACCTGCTCGCGCCGTGGTCGGCGCCCGAGCTCGTGCGCGTCATCGACGAGACCCTCGACGCCCTGCGCGAGGTCGGCGCACCGGCCACCTGGGTGCTCTCGAACCACGACGTCGTACGCCACGCGACCCGCTTCGGCGGCGGCGCGGTCGGTGTCCGGCGGGCTCGCGCCGCGAGCGCGCTGATGCTGGCCCTGCCCGGCGGCGCCTACGTCTACCAGGGCGAGGAGCTGGGGCTGGAGGAGGTCCTGGACCTGCCGGACGAGGCCCGCCAGGACCCGACCTTCGCCCGCACCCACGGCGAGGAGAAGGGGCGCGACGGGTGCCGCGTACCGATCCCGTGGTCCGGCGCCGAGGCGCCGTTCGGCTTCGGGCCGGCCGGCTCGACCCCCTGGCTGCCGCAGCCGGCGTCATGGGGCTCGCTCACCGTCGAGGCGCAGGACGGCGACCCGGGCTCGACGCTCGAGCTCTACCGCCGGCTGCTCCGCGTGCGCAAGGCGTCCCCCGCCCTCGGCGAGGGCACCCTGGCGTGGGTCGAGACAGGATCCCCCGAGGTGCTGGCCTTCGTGCGCGAGCCGGGCTTCCTGTGCGTCGCCAACACCGGCGCGCAGCCGGCTGCCGTACCCGCGCAGGCGCGCGGCGCCAGGGTGCTCGTCTCGAGCAGCCCGGTCGAGGAGGACGGCGTCGTGCCCGCCGACACGACGGTCTGGTACGCCACCGGCTGAGCGCGCACGGGTTTGCGGGGCCGGGTGCGGGCTAGGTCTAGGGCATGAGCGAAGACCCGAGCCTGCACGACATGGGTGGCGCCATCGGCCCCGCCCCCGACTTCACCGCCGCCGACCCGGACGGCGACGAGCAGGGCGGCTACGCCCGGGAGGTCGACCCGAGCGCGGTCGGCCAGTCGCCGCAGGACCCCGAGATCGCGGGATCCGACCGCGGCGGCAACGCCAACACCCCGCCGGTCGCCGGCGCGCGCAGCGAGTACATCTCGATCGACGACACCGACAACCTCGGCCGCGGTGCCGACGGCGAGACGGCCGACCGGCTGGAGCAGCAGTAGACGGTCCACGACCGGAACCCCGCACGACGGACGGCCCCGCCCCTCGCTCTCGCGAGGGACGGGGCCGCCGTGCGTCTGCCGGACTAGCCGGCGAGCAGCACGTCGATCGAGTCGAGCAGCTGCTGGCGAGCAGTCGCGCTCGCCTTCGCCGCCTTCAGCCCGGAGACCTCCGTGCGCAGCGACTGCAGCAGGGCGTGCTGCTGGGCCGCGGGCGCTGCCGCCACCGCCGCCACCCGCTGGCGCAGGTCGTCAGCGGTGCTCTTCACGATCTGCCCCGAGTCGGCCAGCACGCTGACCGAGTACCGGAGCTGCGAGAGCCCGGCCAGCGGCGAGAGCCACGGCTCCAGCGCGCTGAGGAGCCCAGCCTTGCCCGCAGCGCTGATCTTCGACGCCTTCGCACCGGTCACCGCCGTGCGCAGGTCGCCCAGCGCCGTGAGGATCCCAGCCGTGTTCCCCGCCTTCTCGGCGGCCGACGCCTTCGCGAGCAGGTCGGCCAGGTCGCGCGCCGTGCTCTTGTTGACGTCGCCCGTGCCGACGAGCCGGTCGAGGACCGGGGTCAGCGTGGCCACCGAGGGCAGCGGCGCGGGCACGAGCTCCCCGACGCCCCAGCGGGCCGTCGTCTGGTAGCCCTGGCCGGTCGGGTCGGCCCACGCCTGAATGCCGGTACGGGCACCGCCCGAGGCGTCGTTGACCTGGAAGTCCAGGCCCTGGAACGTCCCGAGCCCGCCGGCCTCGAGCAGGCTGACGGCCGCCTCGACGACGTAGCCGCCCGGCACCACCTTCGTGGCGCTGGTCAGCCGGCCGCGCTGGAAGCCCTCGTCGCCGGTCCCGAAGGACACGACGTTGTTGTAGTTGATGCGGATCTGGGTGTCGTCGTAGCGGTAGGGACCGTTCTTGACGTTGCCCGAGTCGACGAAGAGCTCGACCGAGTCCTGCGTCCACGGGTCCGAGCCCGTCGCGTCGAGCACCGGGTCCTTCACCTCCGCCAGCACGTAGAGCGTCGAGCCCTTCCACAGCGTGCGGACCTTGGCGGTCGCGCCCGCCGAGCCCGAGATCAGCTTGTCGGTCGAGACCGACGTCGCCTTCGCCCAGGCGGCGTCGACGGTGCCGTCGACCGCCGGAGCGGTCGGGGCCTCGACGACGGTGGTGTACGACAGCGGCTCGACGAGCGTCAGGGTGCCCAGCGCGCCGGGCGAGTTCCAGCCGCTGGTCGACGTGCCGTCGATGACCTGGACGTCGAACTGGACCTGGTCACCCAGGGCCGCCCGCACCGGCAGGTGCGCCACGACCGCGTAGCCGCCCGGGACCTCCGTGACGACGCCCTGGACCGAGCCCGAGCCGTTGCGACCCAGGGTGTAGGTCGTGCCGCCCACCACGAACCGGAGCCCGTCGGCGGCCTGGACGCTCGCGTCCTTCACCGTGACGTAGGCGGTGAGGTGGTCGGCCTCCCAGCGCAGTTGGAACGACGCGTTCGCGCCGACCGGGTGCAGGGGCAGGCGTGCCCACTGCGGCGAGCGGGTCGCTGCCGCGCCGAGCGGGATGCTGCCCTGGAACACGTCCGCCGCCCGCTGCTGCGCCGGCAGGTCGCCGTCGATGGCACCGAAGAATGCGGGCTTGGCCTGCAGGTCGTCGTCGAACAGCAGCGGGGCGCCGTTGTCGACGCGCCAGCTGCGACCGTCGGTCAGGCCCCACACCGTCACAGAGAAGATGCTCTTCGCGTGGGCGCGGAACATCCGGAACGCGTCGCGGTAGTAGTAGCCCTGGTCGATCAGCCGCGCCTGGGTGACCGGCGTGCCGGTCGTGACGTCGAACTCGCTGACGACCTGCTTCACGGGCAGGTCCTCGAAGGCCACGATCGCCTTCTCCAGCGAGCTCACCGGCGTCGCCAGGCTCACGTGGAACTGGTGGCCCACGCTGTCGACCTTGACACCCCGGGCGATCAGGCGGGCGACCAGCGCGTGGAGGCGCTGCTGCTTGCCGTCCTGCTCGGTGTTGTAGTCGTTGATGTCGAGGGTCACCGGCCGCGTGGTGCCGGGTGCGGCGTAGGTGGAGTTGAACGCCTGGTCCGCGTAGGAGAAGGCGTCGTCGATGAACTCCTCGCCGAGCACGCGGTACCACTCGCTGCGGCGCAGGCCGTCGGCGTAGTCGCTGCTGTCGGAGACGACCTCGTTGACCACGTCGAACGCGACCACCGGGTTGGTGGACGAGCCGAACAGGCCGTAGCCGCCGCCGGTGCTCAACGCCTTGGCGACGTTGTCGATGTGCGTGCGCATGCGGTCGCGCAGCACCTGCTTGTCAGCGGCGCTGGTCGTCAGGGGCGTGCCGTCCGCGTGCTGGAAGAACCACGCCGGGGTCTGGCTGTGCCACACCAGGGTGTGGCCGTAGACGCGGATGTGCTCCTTCTGCGCGAAGTCCATCAGTGTCTTGGCCTCGGGGTTGATGCGGAAGTTGCGGTCCGCGTCGTACCACGCCTCGGGCTTCATGTGGTTCTCGGGCGTCAGCTGGTCGAAGTGACGGGTGTTGAGCTGGCCCGCCGCGCCCTGCGTCTCACGGCTGTCGATCGCGACGCCGACCGGGAAGTCGACGGTGCTCTTGAGCGGCGTGAGGTTCTGGATCTCCTTGGTGGCCTGCGACTTCACGACCACGTCGTCCACGAGGAACGGAGCGGTCGAGCCGTCGGGGTAGGCGGTCTCGAAGTAGAGCCGCGCGCTGTCGGCGGCCGGCATCTGGTAGGTCGCGGTGACCTGCTGCCACTGGCCGGAGGTGACGCCGGTGAACTGCCCGACGGTGTCGTAGGTGTCGGTGCCGGCGTTCGTGCGCTGCATGCTCAGCCACACGTTGCCCGAGGGCGAGCCGGCCGCGAACTTCACCCACGCGCTGATCTCGTAGGTCACGCCCGGGGTGAGCAGGCCGGTCACGTCGTGGCCGATGCCGTCGCCCTGGGAGGTGCGGCCGCTGACCAGGGCCGCGTGCGTACCACCGTGGGCCTCTGTGTCGGTCACCGCGACGGTCGGGTCGCCCTGCGCGTCGCCGCGCGGTGCCCAGCCACCGAGCCCGTTCTCGAAGTCGGTGCTCAGCACGGTCTCGCCGCCGGGGACGCCGCCCTGGGGCAGCGTGAACGTCCAGCCCTGCGCGAGCTTCTCGGTCACGACGGTCTGGACCGCCTTGATGCCGTTCTCGCGGTTGCCGCCGCCGTCGTGCACGAGCACGACCGCGCCGGGCTGCATCGCCTTGCGCAGGTTGGCGGTGAGGGTCGCCTCGGACAGGTCGTTGCCGTCCCAGTCGCTGATGACGTTGCCCAGGTTGAGCGGCTGCTCGCCGAGGGCCACGGCGACCTCGCCGGTCTTGCCCCAGCTGCCGTTGGGTGCGCGGAAGTAGGGCACCTTCTGGTTGGGGTTGCCGAGCGCGTCGCGGATGATCTTCAGGTTCGCCTTGAGGTCGGCCTCGACGCGGGACTGGGTCCAGCTGCCCATGTCGTCGTAGGTCGTGGTGTGGTTGCAGAGGGTGTGGCCCTCGGCGACGATCCGCTTGAGGATCTCCGCACCGCCCGGCGCCTGGATGTTCTGGCCGATGACGCAGAACGTCGCGTGGATGCCGTGCGCCTTGTAGAAGTCGAGCAGCGCCTCGGTCTCACCGGGGTTCGGGCCGTCGTCGTGGGTCATCGCGACCACGTTGCCGGTGCCGCGCGCGGCGGCCAGCGGGGTGGTCGTCGGGTTCACCGCACCGCCGGGGACGAAGTCCGGGTCCGGCGTCGGCGTCCACGGGACGTCGCCGCCCCCGGCGGCCTGCCCGGTGATGACGATGTCGTCGACCAGGTAGGTGTAGGGCGCGCCGAGGTCGCCGGTGCCGATGTAGGCCTGCAGGGCGGCCGGGTCGGCGCCTGCGGGGGCGGTGAAGGTGCCGGTCACCGTGGTCCAGGCGTCGGCCGTCATCGTGGTGTCCCCGACCCAGGTGTAGTCGGGCTTGACGACGAAGCGGACGCCCGCCGAGCCGGCGGTGCCGGGGGCGAGGCGCGCCTTCATCGAGAAGGTGTACTGCGCGCCGGGCACGAGCAGGCCGGTCGGCGAGGAGATGCCGTCGTAGTCGTTGGCGCGACCGGCGACCTGCAGTGCCTTGGAGCCGTCGACGTCGACGACCGAGAGGCTCGGGCCGCCGCTCTGGGTCCAGGGGGCGAAGCTGCCGTCCTCGAAGTCCTCCGACGCGACTGTGGTGTCCTGCGGCGCCGAGGGCGGCGCGGTGATCAGGACGTCGTCGACGAGGTAGTCGTAGGGCCCGGCCAGGTCGGCGGTGCCGATGTAGGCGCGCAGCGTAGCCGGGTCGGCGTCGGCCGGGGCGGTGTAGGTGCCCGTGACCGTCGTCCACGCGCCGGTCGACATCGTCGTGTTGCCGACCCAGGTGTAGGCGGGCTCGACGACCATGCGCACGCCGGCGGGGCCGCCGGTGGTGCCGTCGGCGAGCCGGACCTTGAGCGAGAAGGTGTACTCCACCCCGCCCTTGAGCAGGTTGGCCGGCGTCTTGATGCCGTCGTAGTCGTGGGCCCGGCCGCTCACCTTGAGCGCCTTGTTGCCGCCCAGGTCGACGACGGAGAGCGACGCGTCGCCGTTCTGCGTCCAGGGGGCGGAGCTGCCGTCCTCGAAGTCGCTGCTGAGGACGGTGGTGGGCGCGGCCGCTGCGGCCGCGCGGGTGCCGGTAGCGGCGCCGGTCTGCGCTCCCGCCGCCCAGGCTGCGGGACTGGCCGCGAGCCCGAGCGAGGTGGTGAGCCCGAGCAGGGCTAGCCCTGCTGATCTGCGTCGTCTCATGTGTCGCCGTTCTCTCCATCGAGCGGTGGACAGGTTCACCGATGCATGCGCACCGGTGGCTCCAGGTCCTTCCGGAACTTTCCGGTACGACTCTGGAACGCGCACAGGAGAACATGCGATCGCTGCGGAGTCAACGGATCCGCGGCGACCGCTACCAGAGTGTTATCCGGGCGCTCGGCTCACCGACGCCGAGCGGGGGCAACCGGCGGTCAGCGGGAGCAGACCCGAGCTGGGCGGTAGCGGCGGTGGGCCGGCGGTAGCGGACGGGCTACCGCCGGGTCGCGGTTGCTACCGCTCAGACCCGGCACCCCGGGTCGGCCGGCCGGCTGCAGCCCGCCAGCTGCGAGCCTCAGGCGTCGAGGGTGAAGCTGGTGAAGAAGGCGCGCTCGTCGGCGGTGAGCCGGCGCTGCCGGTCGGCGGCCAGGTCGTAGGAGACCAGGGTCGAGCGGGCGCGGGCGTAGGTGCGCCCGTCGTCGTGGACGCGGTAGCCCACCGTGAACGACGAGCCGCCCACCTTCTCGACCCACACCTCGACGTCGATGCCGCGCGGGTGCCACACCAGCGGCGCGAGGTAGTCGATCTCGTGGCGCGCGACGACCAGGCCGTCGCGCAGCGCGGCCAGGCCGCGCTCGGCACCCAACCGGAACAGCAGGTCGATGCGCGCCTCCTCGAGGTAGCCGAGGTAGGCGACGTTGTTGACGTGCTGGTAGGCGTCCATGTCGCCCCAGCGCATGGGGACGCGTACGCGGTGGCTCGGCACGCGGGCCACCGTAGCCCGCGCGCCGAGCGACCCGGCGTACTAGTCCCGGCTCAGCCGGCGGTGGGTGATGCGGTGCGGCCGGGCGGCGTCGGCGCCGAGCCGCTCGACCTTGTTGGCCTCGTAGGACTCGAAGTTGCCCTCGAACCAGAACCAGTTGGCCGGGTTCTCGTCGGTGCCCTCGTAGGCGAGGATGTGCGTGGCCACGCGGTCGAGGAACCACCGGTCGTGGCTGACCACGACGGCGCACCCGGGGAACTCGAGCAGCGCGTTCTCGAGCGAGCCGAGGGTCTCGACGTCGAGGTCGTTGGTCGGCTCGTCGAGCAGCAGCAGGTTGCCGCCCTGCTTGAGGGTGAGCGCGAGGTTGAGCCGGTTGCGCTCACCGCCGGAGAGCACGCCCGCCGGCTTCTGCTGGTCGGGGCCCTTGAAGCCGAACGCGCTGACGTAGGCGCGCGAGGGCATCTCGACCTGGCCGACGTTGATGTAGTCGAGCCCGTCGGACACGACCTCCCACAGCGTCTTCTTGGGGTCGATGCCGCCGCGCGACTGCTCGACGTAGGAGACCTTGACGGTCTCGCCGACGCGCACGCTGCCGGCGTCGGGGGTCTCCTCGCCGATCAGCATGCGGAACAGCGTGGTCTTGCCGGCGCCGTTGGGCCCGATGACCCCGACGATCCCGTTGCGCGGCAGGCTGAAGGACAGCCCGTCGATGAGCGTGCGGTCCTCGAAGCCCTTCACGAGCTCGTCGACCTCGATGACCACCGAGCCCAGGCGCGGGCCCGGCGGGATCTGGATCTCCTCGAAGTCGAGCTTGCGCGTGCGGTCGGCCTCGGCCGCCATCTCCTCGTAGCGGGCGAGGCGCGCCTTCGACTTGGCCTGGCGGCCCTTGGCGTTGGAGCGCACCCACTCCAGCTCCTCCTTGAGCCGCTTGGCGCGCTTGGCGTCCTTCTGGCCCTCGACCTTGAGGCGCGAGGCCTTGGTCTCGAGGTAGGTGGAGTAGTTGCCCTCGTAGGGGTAGGCGCGGCCGCGGTCGAGCTCGAGGATCCACTGGGCGACGTTGTCGAGGAAGTACCGGTCGTGGGTGACGGCGACGACGGTGCCCGCGTAGGCGGCGAGGTGCTGCTCGAGCCACAGGACGCTCTCGGCGTCGAGGTGGTTGGTCGGCTCGTCGAGCAGCAGCAGGTCGGGCGCCTGCAGCAGCAGCTTGCACAGCGCCACGCGGCGGCGCTCACCACCGGAGAGCACGGTCACGTCGGCGTCGCCGGGCGGGCAGCGCAGCGCGTCCATGGCCTGCTCGAGCTGGGAGTCGAGGTCCCACGCGTTGCGGTGGTCGATGAGCTCCTGCAGCTTGGCCATCTCGTCGCCGAGCGCGTCGGTGTACTCGACCGCCATCTGCTCGCCGATCTCGTTGTAGCGCGCGAGCAGGGCCATCGTCTCGGCGACGCCCTCCTGCACGTTGCCGAGGACGTCCTTCTCCTCGTTGAGCGGAGGCTCCTGGAGCAGGATGCCGACGGAGTACCCCGGCGACAGGAACGCGTCGCCGTTGGACGGCTGGTCGAGCCCGGCCATGATCTTGAGCACGCTCGACTTGCCGGCGCCGTTGGGTCCGACGACGCCGATCTTCGCTCCGGGCAGGAACGAGAGCGTGACGTCGTCGAGGATGACCTTGTCGCCGTGCGCCTTGCGAGCCTTGCGCATCGTGTAGATGAACTCCGCCATGCCTCCAGCCTAGTTGGCGGGCGGGGGTGCGCCGACCGGCGCGCTCCCCCGCCCGCTGCCGCCCGCCCGCCGGCGGGCCCGGGACGCAGCCTCAGAACCCCGGCGCGTCGAGCGCGGTCAGGGACTCGACCGTGTCGGGCGCGCGGAGCTGGCCGGGCAGGTCGGCGGCTCCGGCCTGCTCGTCGGAGGTCCAGCTCTGCGCTCCCTCCCCACCCGGCGCAGCCGCCTCACCGGCCGGCTGCTGCCGCGCCGTGCGCCGGAACATCGACGTGCCGCGGCTGAGGTCGGGCCCGACGGCGTCGGCGCTCAGCTCGAGGGTGCTGCCCGAGCGCCCCTCGGTGTTCCAGCTGCGGTTCTTCAGCGTGCCGCGCACGAGCACCGGGTCGCCCTTGCGCAGGGAGTGGGCAGCGTTCTCGCCGAGCGCCCGCCAGCACGTCACCTGGTAGTAGGTGGTGTCACCGTTGCCCCAGGTGCCGTCGGGCTCCCGGCGCCGCGGCGTGTGGGCCAGGCCGAACGTCGCGCGCTTCGAGCCGTCCGGGTTCTCGTTGAGCACGGGGTCACCGGTCAGGTTGCCGACGACGGTGACGAGGACCTCGTTCATCTGGTGCTCCTCCTCCGCGCCCGCGCGGGAGCACCGCTGCGGTCGCTGTGGTGACGCCCGCGGCGGACGCCCGGGCGAGGGCGCCAGCCAAGCCGCTGCGTACGCCTCTGCGCCTCGCCCCGGCGACGGCCTGTGGACAGCCCGAGCCGCCCCTGTGGAGATCTTGACGGCCGGTCGCAAGTGGCGAAGGGTACGAAACGTCTGATCGCACGCACCTCGACGAGGAGGAGCACGTGACTCCACGCAGCACGCCCCCTGGCGGCGCACAGCCGCCCACCGACCCCGACGACCGGCCGCGGGTCTCGCGCCGGACGCTGCTGAAGGGCACGGTGGGCGGGGCGACCCTCGCCGGCGCCGGCCTGACCGGCCTCGTCGACCCGCTCACCGCGGCGGCAGCATCGACCGCGAGCGCAGGAGCGGGGAGCGGGGGCTCCGCAGCCCTCGCCGACGCGCTCGGCAGCACGGCGGTCGACCGCACCGCCACGGCGGTCACCCCCGAGATCCGCCGCAAGGTCGACGCGCTGCTGGCGCGCATGACCCTGCAGGAGAAGCTCGGGCAGCTCCAGATGCAGGGCGGCGACGTCGACGGCGCGCCCAACGACGACCTCGTCTCGCTGGCGCGCCGCGGCATGGTCGGCACGACCCTCGGCGTGCGCGGAGCTGCGAACGTCAACAAGCTCCAGCGGGCCGCGCTCGCGTCACGGCTCGGCATCCCGCTGCTGTTCGCGTTCGACGTCATCCACGGCTACCGCACGATCTTCCCGACACCGCTCGGCGAGTCGGCCAGCTGGGACCCGTCGCTGGCCCGTGCGGCGGCCCGGGTCGCCGCGGTCGAGGCGACGGCTGCGGGCATCCGCTGGACCTTCGCACCCATGGCGGACGTCACGCACGACGCGCGCTGGGGGCGCATCGTCGAGGGGGCGGGAGAGGACCCGTACCTCGGCTCGGCCTTCGCCGTCGCACGGGTGCGCGGCTTCCAGGGCAGCGACATCTCCGCGCCGCAGAACATGGCCGCGTGCGTCAAGCACTTCGCGGCCTACGGCGGCGTCGAGTCCGGCCGGGAGTACAACACCGTCGACGTGTCGGTCGAGCGGCTCTGGAACACCTACCTGCCGCCCTACCACGCGGCGGTCAACGCCGGGGTCGCCACGGTGATGACGTCGTTCAACGACATCAGCGGCGTCCCCTCGACCGGCAACCCCGAGCTGCTGCAGGACATCCTGCGCGGCCGGTGGGCGTTCGACGGCCTCGTCGTCAGCGACTACACCTCGGTGCTCGAGCTCGTGGCGCACGGGTACGCGGCGGACCCCGCCGACGCCGCCCGCCTCGCGCTGACCGCGGGCACCGACATCGAGATGGTGAGCACGACCTACCACGACAACGGCCGCGAGCTGCTGCTCTCGAAGGAGATCACGCGCAGGCAGCTGGACGACGCGGTGCGCCGCGTGCTGACGCTGAAGCACCTGACCGGCATGTTCGACCGGCCCTTCGCCACCCCGGCGCGCGAGTCGGTGCTGCTGTCGGCCGCCAACCGGGCCGTGGCGCGCAGGGCGGTCGCCGACTCGGTCGTGCTGCTCCGCAACGAGGGCGGCGCCCTGCCGCTCTCGCCGGGCATCGCGAAGATCGCGGTCATCGGCCCGCTGGCCGACTCCGGCGCCGACATGATCGGCTCGTGGTCGGGCGACGGCCGGGCCGAGGACTCGGTCACCGTGCTCGCGGGACTGAAGGCCGCGTACCCGTCGGCGACCGTGACCTACACCCAGGGCTGCGACCCGGTCGCGACCACGGCTCCGGACCTCGCGCCGGCCGTGGCGGCCGCCGCCGCCGCGGACCTCGTCGTGCTCGTGGTCGGCGAGCCGGCCGCCCTGAGCGGCGAGGCGTCGGCACGCAGCGACATCGGGCTGCCCGGTCACCAGGAGCAGCTGGTCGAGACGGTGGCGGCGGTCGGGAAGCCGTACGTCGTGGTGCTGGTGACAGGGCGCCCGCTCGCCCTCCCGTGGATCGCGGAGCACGCGCCGGCGCTGCTGGTCGCGTGGCACCCCGGCACCGAGGCGGGCAACGGCATCGCCGACGTGCTGCTCGGCAAGGTCAACCCGTCGGGCAAGCTGACCGCGGAGTTCCCGCGCGCGGTGGGCCAGCTGCCGCTCTACTACAGCCACCGCAGCACCGGCCGCCCGTTCACGGACCCGACGCAGAAGTACCAGTCTCGCTACCTCGACGTGGACAACAGCCCGCAGTTCCCCTTCGGGTTCGGCCTGTCCTACACGACGTTCGAGCTGTCGCGCCTCTCCCTCTCGCGCCGGACCATCGGTTCGGGAGGGTCGGTCACGGTGACCGCGGCGGTCAAGAACACCGGCACGAGCGCGGGGGCGGAGGTCGTGCAGCTCTACTTCCGCGACAAGGTCGCCAGCCTCACGCAGCCCGTGCGCCGGCTCGCCGGGTTCCACAAGGTGCAGCTCGCCCCGGGCCAGTCGCGGTGGGTGACCTTCACCGTGCGCGGGAGCGACCTCGGCTTCTTCGACAACGCTGCTCGCAAGCGCGTCGAGGCGGGCGAGTTCGACATCTGGGTGGGCAACAGCTCCACCGGCGGGCTGCACACCACCCTGCACCTGCGCTGAGGCGCCAGCAGGTGCCGGGCGTCGGCCGCCCGGCACCTGCGCCGTCTCACTGGCTGGTTATCCGTTGAGCCGGGCAGCGGCACGCTCCTAGCCTCCGGACCATGTCCGAGTCCAGCCCGGCTGCGCGGCCCCCCGTCCTCGCGAGGCGCCTCGCCGGCGTCGCCAGCTCGCCCGTGCGCGACCTGCTCGCACTCGTCGCGCGACCAGGGGTGATCTCCTTCGCCGGCGGGCTGCCGGCCCCCGAGCTCTTCGACACCGAGGGGATGCGTGCGGCCTACGACTCGGTGCTCTCAGGGCCGGGCGCGCGGCGGGCGCTGCAGTACGCGCCCACCGACGGCGACCCCGACCTCCGGGCGCTCGTGGCGGCCAGGATGACCGCCCGAGGCCTGCCGACCACTGCTGACCAGTTGCTCGTCACGACCGGGTCGCAGCAGGCGCTCACGCTGCTCGCGGCCGCCCTCCTCGACCCCGGTGACACCGTGGCGGTCGAGGAGCCGACCTACCTCGCTGCCCTGCAGTGCTTCTCGCTCGCCGGCGCCCGGGTGGTGCCGGTCGCCTCGGACGCGGACGGCCTGCTCCCTGACGCCCTCGCCGAGGTGGTGCGCCGCGAACGGCCCAGGTTGCTCTACGTCGTGCCGACCTTCGCCAACCCGACCGGCCGCACGCTGCCGGCAGCACGACGGGCTGCGGTCGCCGGGATCGCGGCGCGCGAGGGCCTGTGGGTCGTCGAGGACGACCCCTACGGCGAGCTGCGCTACCGCGGCGAGCCGGTGCCCGCGCTCGCGTCGCACGCCGGCGCAGAGGACGTCGTGCTGCACATGGGCAGCTTCTCCAAGATCGGGGCGCCCGGCATGCGGCTCGGCTGGCTGCGCGCGCCGGCGCGGGTGCGGCCCGCGCTGGTGGTCGGCAAGCAGGCCGCCGACCTGCACACCTCGACGGTCGACCAGGCGGCGGCCGCTGCGTACCTCGCCTCCCACGACCTCGACGCGCACGTCGCGCGCCTGTGCGCGGCCTACCGCGAGCGGCGTGACGCGCTGGTGGGAGCGCTGCCCGCGACCCTGCCGGAAGGGGCCACCTGGAGCGACCCCGACGGCGGAATGTTCGCGTGGGTGCGGCTGCCGGGCGAGGTGGACACCGCAGCGCTGCTGCCCCGGGCGCTCGAGCGCGACGTGGCCTTCGTGCCGGGAGCGCCGTTCTTCTGCGGCACACCGGACCGCGCCACCCTGCGCCTGTCGTTCACCACGCACACCACCGGCGAGATCGAGGAGGGCATGGAGCGGCTCGGGGCGGCGCTGGCGGCATGACGAGCTCAGGCGCGCTGCAGGGCGCGGGACTGCGCCACAGGCGTACCCGGCTCCCGCAGCCGCAGCGAGAGCGCCGCGACGGCGACGGCAGCGACGGCGACCAGGAGCAGCGCCGGGCGCAGGCCGACCGCCCCGGCGAGACCACCGACGACCAGCGGTCCGACGAGGAACGCCGGCCACTGGCCGAGCGTCGCGACCGAGATGCCCTCGCCCGGCGTCATCCCCGGCTGGCTGCCGGCGATGCCGTAGACCGTGGGCACGATGCAGGCCAGGCCGACGCCGGCGAGGGCGAACCCTGCGTACGCCGTCGGCAGCGTGCCCGGCCCGAGCGCGAGCAGGATGCCTGCGAGCGCGACGCACGCCGAGAGCCGCACGTAGAGCGCGCGGCCGACGCGGTGCACGACGCGGTCGCCGCACGCGCGGGTCAGCGTCATGGTCGCGGAGAAGCAGGCGTACGTCGTGGCACCCGCCGCCGCCCCCCTCCCGAGCGCGTCCGAGCTGTAGAGCGCGCTCCACTGCACGCACGTGCCCTCGGCCAGCGAGGACGCGAAGGCGACGGCGCCGAGCAGGCCGAGCTGCGGGGTGAGCCTGGCGCGCAGCGGGCGGCGCTCGTGCGCCTCGCGGACGACGTCGCCGGGCAGCCACGCCGCGCTGCGCGCCAGGAGCAGCGCCAGCACGGTGCCCGTCGTCGCCAGCTGCGCGCTGGGCGACACGTGCGCCCGCGCGGCGGCGGCACCCGCGAGGCCGCCGGCGAGCATGCCGACGCTGAAGCAGGCATGGAAGCTGGCCATGATGCGCCGGCCGTAGGCCTTCTCCACCTCGACCGCCTGGGCGTTCATCGGCGTCGAGAGCAGGTTCGCTGCGAAGCCCTGCACGAGCAGGCCGGCCACCAGGGGCAGCGGCCCGCGCGAGAGGGCGGCCAGCGGGGCGTCGACGAGCAGCACGACCGCGCCCGTGAGGGCCAGCCGACGCGGCCCGAGCCGGCCGATGACCGAGCTGACCACCACCAGCGCGAGCAGCGAGCCGGCGGTGCTCGAGATGCTCGCGTAGCCCCAGTGCCGGTCGTCGAGCCCGACGTGCGCCTTGACCGTCGGGATGCGGGCGGCCCAGCTGCCCATCGTCGAGCCCATCAGGGCGAACAGCAGGGAGACCGAGGCCCGCGCCCGGACCGGAAGCGCTTTCATGATGGCCTCAGGCTACCGGTGCCCACCCGGTGCTCCGGAGTGCCGACCCAGACGATCTAGAGTGCAGGAAGGCGACGGAGGAGGCGGTGTGAGCGGGGCGACCGACGGCGGGCGCGTGACGATCACCTCGATCGCCCGCGCCGCAGGGGTGTCAGTGCCGACGGTGTCGCGCGTCGTCAACGGCCGGGCCGACGTGTCGCCCGAGACGCGCAAGCGGGTCGAGGACCTCCTGCGCGAGCACGGCTACCGCCGCAGGCCCTCTACCCGGCCCTCCGGAGCCGGCCTCATCGACCTGGTGTTCAACGACCTCGACTCCCCCTGGGCGGTCGAGATCATCCGCGGCGTCGAGGACGTCGCCCACGGCGCAGGTGTCGGCACGGTCGTCTCGGCGGTGCACCACCGGCAGGCCTCGGCGCGCGCGTGGCTGCTCGAGGTGCGGGCCCGCGCCTCCGACGGCGTGATCCTGGTGACCTCCGACATCGAGCCCCCGCTGCACGAGGAGCTGCGCAAGCTCGACGTGCCGACCGTCGTGGTCGACCCCGCGGGCGTGCCGACCCTCGACGTCCCCACCGTCGGCGCCACGAACTGGTCGGGCGGCATGTCGGCCACCTCCCACCTGCTCGAGCTGGGCCACCGCCGCATCGGCTTCATCACCGGTCCCAAGCGCCTGCTGTGCAGCCGGGCCCGGCTCGACGGGCACCGCGCAGCGCTCGAGTCGGCGGGCGTCGCGTTCGACGAGTCGCTCGTGCGCGACGGCGACTTCTACCACGAGTCCGGCTTCCTGGGCGCGATGTCGCTGCTCTCGATGCCGGAGCCGCCGACGGCGATCTTCGCCTCGAGCGACCAGATGGCCCTCGGCGTCTACGAGGCCGTCCGGCAGCGCGGGCTGCACGTCCCCGCCGAGATCAGCGTCGTCGGGTTCGACGACCTCCCGGAGGCGCGGTGGGCGTCCCCTCCGCTCACGACCGTGCGTCAGCCGCTGGCCGAGATGGGGCTGCACGCCGCCCGCGTCCTGCTGCGCATGATCCAGGGCGAGAACATCGTCAGCCCGCGCGTCGAGCTGGCCACCGCGCTCTCGCTGCGCGAGAGCACCGCACCGCCTGCGCGCTGAGCGGGCTCACGCCTCGGGTAGGCCCGCCACCGCGCCGATGACGACGACCGCGGGCGGCCGGACGCCTTCGCGCTCGACGGTCGCGGCGAGCTCGGCGAGCGAGGTGCGTACGCTGCGCTGCCCCGGCAGCGTCCCCTGGCTCACGACCGCGGCCGGGGTGAGCGGGTCGCGCCCGCCCGCCACGAGGGCGGCGGCGATGGCGGCGAGCCGGTCGACGGCCATGAGCAGCACCAGCGTGCCGTTGAGCCGGGCGAGGGCGTCCCAGTCGACGGTCGAGCGCGGGTCGCCCGGCGCGACGTGGCCGGAGACGACGGTGAACTCCTGCGCCAGGCCGAGGTGGGTCACCGGCACCCCGCCGGCCGCGGGCGCGGCCAGCGCGCTCGTCACCCCGGGCACCACCTCCACCGGCACGCCGGCCGTGAGGCACGCCGCGCGCTCCTCGAACCCGCGGGCGAAGACGTAGGGGTCGCCGCCCTTGAGGCGCACGACCCGCTTGCCCTCGAGCGCCTTCGCCACGAGGACTGCAGTGGTCTGCTCCTGCGGCACGCTGCGACCGCCGGGCGTCTTGGAGGCGTCGATGACCTCGACACCGTCACGGAGCAGGGCCGACACGTCGGGCGCGAGCCGGTCGGCGACCACGACGTCGGCGCGGGCGAGCAGCTCCACGCCTCTCACGGTCAGCAGGCCGCGCTCGCCCGGTCCCCCGCCGACCAGGGCCACGCTTCCGACCGGCGTGGGCCGCGGGGCGGCCGGCTGGCCCGACACCGCCCGGTGCAGCGCCGCCGCGAACGACGCGTTCGTGGCCGGGCCGCGCACGGCGACCCGCACCCACTCGGGACCGAGGCCGGGAAAGGTCTCGCCACGGCGTACGGCGAACCCCTCGGCGGCCAGCCGCGCGCGCAGGTCGGTGACCGGCGTGCGGAGCAGCACGAACGACGCCCTGGCGTCCGGCACCACCCCTACGCCGGGCACACCGGCGAGCGCCCGGCAGAGCTCGTCGCGGGAGTCGGCGAGCCCGCGCGCCCAGCCGTCGGCCTCCTCCAGCGCACGGGGCGAGCTGCACGCGACGGCGGCGGCGAGGGCCGGGGTGCTCAGCGCCCACAGCGGCTGCAGCTCCGCGAGCCGCTGCACCGTGGACGCGTCGGCCAGCAGGTAGCCCACGCGCAGTCCGGCGAGCGCCCACGTCTTGGTCAGGCTGCGCACGACGACGAGGCCGGGCAGGTCGCCTCGCCCCGCCAGCGACTCCGGCTCCCCCGGCACCGCGTCGGCGAAGGCCTCGTCGACGACGACGGTGCGGCCGGGACGGCAGAGCCGCTCGAGCAGCTCGGCGGGGTGCAGCACCGAGGTCGGGTTCGTGGGGTTGCCGACGACCACGAGGTCCGCCTCGTCGGGCACCAGCGCGGCGTCGAGCACGAAGGGCGGCTCGAGCACGACCCGGTGCACCTCGTGACCGGCGGCGAGCAGCGCTGCCTCCGGCTCGGTGAACTGCGGGTGCACGACGACGGCGTGGGCGGGGCGCAGCGCCCGCGCCAGGAGCACGAACGCCTCGGCGGCGCCCGCTGTCAGCAGCACCTCCTCCGGTGCCCGGCCGTGGCGTCGCGCGACCGCCGCGCGCGCCGGGCCCGCATCGGGATAGGCGTCGATGCACGCGAGCGAGGCGACGAGCCGGTCGCGCAGCCACGGCGGCGGGCCACCGCTGCGTACGTTGACGGCGAGGTCGACCAGACCCGGCACCGCGTCGCTGTCGCCGTGGTGGCGCAGGTCCTCAGCCATGGGAGTGGCTGTGCCCCTCCCCGTGCGCGTGCCCGTGCCCGTGGCCGTGGGAGTCGCCGTGGCTGTGCGACGGGTCGTCGGGGTGGTCGTGCGGCGCCTGGGCCGCCCCGACCCGGTGTTCGTTGCCGGGCATCGCGATGCGGTAGATGCAGGTGTCGCAGTTCATGCGGATGTCGCCGACGATGGCCTCGTCGTACCTCTCGGCCACCAGGCCGGCGAGCTCGTGGCAGTCGCCGATGAGCCCTGTGACCCGGACGTCGAGCTCGGGGTGCTCGGCGGCGTAGGCCACCGACTGCTCGACGATGCGGTCGGGCAGCACGCCGTCGAAGAGGAAGTAGGGCGCCACGACGACCGTCTGCGCACCCAGCCGGCGGGCGCGCTCCATCGCCTCGGGCACCGAGGGCTGCGCCAGCGAGATGAAGGCCGTCTCGACGAAGGCGTAGCCGCGGCCCTCGTAGAGCAGCCGAGCCACCTTGGCGATCTCGGCGTTGGCGTCGGGGTCCGAGGACCCTCGGCCTACCAGCACGACGCCGACCGACTCGCGCGGGGTTCCGTCGAGCACGGCGTCGATGCGAGCCTCCATCACCTGCTGCAGCGCGGGGTGCGGGCCGAGCGGGCGGCCGTAGGCGTAGGTCAGCCCGGGGTGCCGCTCCTGCTCGCGCTGCATGGCGCCGGGGATGTCGCCCTTGCCGTGGCCCGCGGCGACGAGCACCAGCGGCACGGCGACCACGTGCCGGTGGCCTGCCTCGACCAGGGAGCCGACCGCCTCGCGCACCGGCGGCGGAGCCAGCTCGATGAACCCGCCCTCGACGTCGACGCCGCGCTCGGCGAGCCGGCGGCGCACGCGCTCGACCAGCAGCCCGAACTGCTTGACGCCGTCGTCGCTGCGGGTCCCGTGCCCGACGATGAGCAGGGGTGGGGGTGTCACGACGGCTCCTCCGTGTAGAGCAGGGCGTTGACCGCTGCCGAGGCGACGGCGGACCCGCCCTTCTCCGAGATGTTGCTGACAGCAGGCAGTCCCGACTCTCGCAGGGCTGCCTTGGACTCGACGGCTCCGACGAACCCGACGGGCAGCCCGACCACGAGGGCGGGCGCGACGTCGAGCTCGAGCAGCGCGAACAGCGCGGTGGGCGCGTTGCCGACCACCCAGACCGCGCCCGGGCCGACCTCCGCGAACGCCTGCCGGAAGCCGGCGGCTGAGCGGGTCTCGCCCTCGAGCGGCACAGCGGTGCGTATGTGGCACACGGTGGACCGGGTGGTGATGCCGGCGCCGACCATCTCGGCGTCGACGACGACAGGAGCACCGGCGCGCAGCGCCTCCCAGCCGCGGCGCAGCGACTGCTCGTCGGTGACGAGCTCCGAGAGGTACGCGGTGTCGGCGCTCGCGTGGATCACGCGCTCCACGACGGCCCGTGTGAGCGGCGGCAGGTGCGACGTGTCGACCCGCGAGCGCAGGATCGCGTAGGACTCGACCTCGATGGGGTGGACCGAGCGGGTCATGCCGGCACCAGCTCGATGGCGTCGACCGGGCAGACCTCGACGCACTCGCCGCAGCCGGAGCAGCGGCCGAGCACGACCAGCGTCCCGCCGCGCGGGACGATCGCGTGCTCGGGGCAGGTGAGCAGGCACGCGCCGCATCCTTGGCACGGCCCCACGTCGGCCTTCAGCTCTGCCACGTGTAGCCCCGTGGTGTGACGATGCGGCCGGCGACCGTGGTCGTGTTGGTGGAGCCGACTAAGACCACGGAAAACATGTCGACGTCGGCCGGGTCGAGCTCGGTCAGCGTCGTGACCAGCGTGCGCTCCCCCGGCCGGGAGGCGTTGCGCACGACGCCGACCGGGGTGGTGGGCGGCCGGTGCGCGGCAAGGATCCCCAGCGCCTTCGGCAGCTGCCAGTCGCGCTGCCGGCTGCGCGGGTTGTAGAAGACGGTGACGAAGTCGCCCTCGGCGCACGCCTGGACCCGGCGCTCGATCGCGTCCCACGGCGTGTGGAGGTCGCTCAGGCTGACGTAGGCGGCGTCGTGGCCGAGGGGCGCCCCGAGCAGCGCCGATGCGGCGAGCGCCGCGGTGATGCCGGGCACGCCGACGACGTCGATGTCGTCGCCCGCGGCGACCAGCGCCGGGGAGGCCATCGCGTAGACGCCCGCGTCGCCCGAGCCGATCAGCGCCACGGCGTGCCCGGCGCGCGCCTCGGCGACGGCACTGAGCGCGCGGGCCTCCTCGTCGCCCAGCCCGGAGGACAGCACGCGGGTGCCGGGCCGGATCAGGTCGCGCACCTGGTCGAGGTACTGGTCGAGCCCGACCACGACCGAGGCCCGGGCGAGCTCGGCGGCGGCGCGCGGAGCCATGAGGTCGCGGGCGCCGGGGCCGAGGCCGACGACGGCCAGCCGGCCGCGGGGCCGCAGTCTCGCCACCGCCACCGTCGCCATCGCGGACTTCTGCTTGGCCACGAGCAGCTCGGCGCCCGGCTCGACCAGCGCGGAGGCCTCCGCCACGCTCGGCGTGCCGACCTCGGCGAGCACGACGTCGCTCGGGTTGGGCACGTCGACGGCGGCGAGCACGTCGGCGGGGTGGACCACGAGAGACCAGCCGCGCGTACTGGCGGCTTCGACGATGCCCTGCTCGTCGGCCTTCGCCTCGACGGTCGCGAGGTGGCGCACGCTCGCCGGGCTGAGGCCGGCCGCAGCCAGCGAGGCGTCGACCAGCGACAGCACCTCGTCGGCGGTCACTCCCCTGCTGGCACCGGCCCCGACGACCAGCGACGGCGGCCGCAGCACCGCGGTCGCGGCGTCGAGCGTCACCACCCGGTCGGTCACCCGCAGGGTGACCTCCCCCGCGTCGCCCACGGTCGTCGGCAGGGCAGGCAGCGGCCAGACAGCGTCGGCCTCGAGGCGGACGGCCTCCCCGTCGAGCAGCGCGCGCGACACGCGCGCGACCGCGCCCTCGACCGGCCAGCCCAGCATGTCGAGAGCCTGCACGCGGGCGGAGTCGGTGGCGGTGGTGACGACGGGCTGTGCCAACAGGGCTCCGGACACTCGCTCGGCCAGGGCGTTGGCCCCACCGGCGTGGCCCCCCACGACGGCGACCGCCCAGCGACGGCCCTCGTCGACGCAGACCAAACCGGGGTCCTCGTCCTTGGCGCCGAGCAGCGGTGCCACCAGCCGGACCGCGGCACCGACCGCCAGGAAGGCCACGACCGACTCGCACTCGCCCCAGGCGGCGGCGAGCGCCTCACGGGCGGGCGTGTCGTAGGTGCGGGTCTCGTCGGGCCAGGCGGCGGCGAGCTCCGCGGCCGCTGCACGCCCGGCGGCCGTGACGGCGACGAGGCCGATCACGGCCGCACCCCGCTCACGACGAGGACGGGGTTCGTGGCGGCCAGCCGGGAGGACCCGTCGGGCAGGGGGGCGATGCGGGAAGCGGAGATGAGCGTTCCTTCGACGTCGTAGCCGTTGTCGTGCAGCAGGTCGCGGACGGGGGCGAGTCGGTCCAGGGCGGCGAGCGCGACGACCACGCGTGCGGGCTGCCGGGCGACGACGGCGGCGACCACCTCAGCACCGCCGCCACCGACGAAGACGGCGTCCGGGTCGGGCAGCCCGACGAGCGCCGCCGGCGCGGCGCCGGTGACGACCTGCACGTCGACGCCGTGGCGGCCGGCGTTGGTGCGGATGCGCCCGACCTGCTGCCCGTCACGCTCCACGGCCACCACGGCGGCACCGAAGCGGGCGCACTCCACGGCCACGCTGCCACTGCCGGCGCCGACGTCCCAGACGAGCGTCCCGACGGTCGGTGCGAGCCGGGGCAGGACCAGGGCGCGCACCTCAGCCTTGGTGATCATGCCGTCGCGGTGGGCGAAGTCGTCGTCGGGCAGCGCCCAGCCGGAGGGGGCCGCGGCGGGACCCGCCAGCCAGCCGCGCTCCGACGGTCCGGGCTTCACCGCCAGCACGAGCACGACGTTGGGCTCGGCCCAGTCGCGGGCGACCGGGCGCGAAGCGGAGAACTCCGTGACGCGCTCGTCGGCCGTGCCGAGCCGTTCGCCGACCACCAGCGACCTCGGCAGGCCAGACAATGCCTCTGCGAGCTCCGAAGGTCCGGCTCCCGGGCCCGTCAGCACGGCCACCTTGCCGAACGCCCGGCAGGCGTTGACCACCGGTCGGAGGTCGCGGCCGTGGGCGCTGACGACGAGTGCGTCGTCCCACGGCAGCCCCGCCCGCGCGAACGCCAGGGCCACCGACGAGACGGCGGGCACCACGGCGTACCTCAGGCTCCGCTGCTGCAGCGCGCGCACGATGCCGAAGAAGCCGGGGTCACCGCTGGCCAGCACGACGGCGTCGCCGTCGTGGCGCTCGAGCTCGTCGAGCGCCCGCTCGACGTTGCCCATCACGACGGTGCGCGCGCCAGGAGGCACCGGGAGCGCGTCGAGGTGGCGCGATCCGCCGGTGACGAACGTCGCCTTCTCCAACGTACGCAGTGCCTCCGCCGAGAGCTCGGAGCCGTCCCAGCCGATGACGGTGATCACGCCGCCCACCCCTCGACGGTGGCGGCGACGACGCGGCGACCGGTGAAGTCGACCATCGCGACCTCGGCCGCCAGCTCCTGCTCGGAGAAGCGCACGAGCACGTCGGCCACCCGACGGCACAGCTCGTCGCCGGCGGGGCGGAGCAGCCCGGCCTGCTCCCACAGCTCGTAGGCGTGGCGTGCGGTGTTGGCGGCGCCGACAGAGGCGGCGAGCTCGTCGGAGCCGCCGGCCGCTCGCGTGACGTCGGCGAGGACCTGCGGGTCGACCTTGGAGCGGGTGTAGTGCGTCATCAGCACGCCGGCCGCCAGCTTCGTCAGCTTGCCGACCATCCCGACGAAGACCACGCGACGCAAGCCGTCGGCACGGGCGCGTCGGATCGCGGCGCCGGTGAAGTCGCCGACCTCGACGAAGCAGACCTCGGGCAGCTCGGGCAGCAGCGCCATCGCGCCCTTCTCCGTGCGCCCGCCGGTCACGAGCACGAGGGTCTGCTCGCCCTGCGCCGCCATGACCGAGACGGCCTGCTCGACGCTCGCGCGCCACGACG
This sequence comes from Motilibacter peucedani, assembly GCF_003634695.1. NCBI lineage: Bacteria > Bacillati > Actinomycetota > Actinomycetes > Motilibacterales > Motilibacteraceae > Motilibacter > Motilibacter peucedani. The sequence continues at coordinate 71,062 of NZ_RBWV01000012.1, read as the reverse complement.
CCGTCGAGAACGGCCGCACGATGCCGGTGGTGCCGAGGATGGAGATGCCGCCGAGGATGCCGAGGCGCGCGTTGGTGGTCTTGCGCGCCATGACCTCGCCCTCGGGCACGCTGACGACGACGCGCACGCCGTGGTCGGCCGGGTCGATCACCTCGCGGACCGCCTGCGTGATCATGGCCCGGGGCATGTCGTTGATGGCCGGCCCGCCGACGGTGAGACCGAGGCCCGGCTTGGTGACGACACCGACGCCGACCCCGCCGTCGAGCTCGAGGCCGGGCGAGGGCAGCCACGACACCGTGGCGGTCAGGTGGGCCCCGTGCGTGACGTCGGGGTCGTCGCCGGCGTCCTTGACCACGACGGCCTGCGCGCGGGCCGGCTCCACCGTGCAGGAGTCGACGGCGAAGGTGACGCGCGCACCGCTGGGCAGCGCCACCTCGACGACCTCGAGCGGCCGCTGGTCGCGCAGGGCCGTGGCCGCCGCCTTCGCCGCCGCGGACGCGCAGGTGCCCGTGGTCCAGCCGGTGCGGAGAGCGCGCGGCCGCTGCTTCGCCGTGCGCGGCAGGTCGGGCTCCCGCAGCTCGGGGCCCTCGCTCATCCCGGGCTCGTGGTGCGGCTCGACCGCAGCGCGCGGCGCGCCTCGGGGTCGGCCTTGCGGAAGCCGTGGAAGTGGCCGGGGTGGTAGAGGTGCGAGCGAGTGCCGGCCGCGCCGAGGGCGGGGCCGACGAGGAAGAGCGTGTGCTTCCACAGCTTGTGGGCCTTCACGGTCTGCTCGATCGTCTCGACGGTGCACGTCACGACGAGCTCGTCGGCCCAGGTCGCCTGGTAGGCGACGACGACGGGGGTCTCCGGGGCGTAGCCGCCCTCGAGCAGCTCGGCCTGGAGCTGGCCCGAGCGGGCCGCGCTGAGGAACACCGCCATCGTCGTGCCGTGGCGGGCGAAGTCACGCACCTCCTCGCCGGGCGGCATGGGGGTCTTGCCGCCGCCGAGGCGCGTGAGGATCACCGACTGGGCGACCTCGGGGATCGTCAGCTCGCGCTGGACGATCGCCGCGACGGCCGAGAAAGCACTGACGCCGGGGATGATCTCGGTCTCGAGGCCGAGCTCGCGGCAGCGGTCGAGCTGCTCCTGCACGGCCCCCCACAGCGACGGGTCGCCGGAGTGCACGCGCGCGACGGTCAGGCCCTCGGCCGCGGCGCGCTGGTAGATGGGGAGCACGCCCTCCATCGGCAGCTGCGCGGAGTCGACGACCTCTGCATCGGCGCGGGCGTGCTCGAGGACCTCGGCCTCGACCAGGCTGGAGGCCCAGATGACGACGTCGGCCGAGGCGATCGCCCTCGCCGCCCGGAACGTGAGCAGGTCGGCAGCGCCCGGGCCGGCTCCGACGAACACGACTCTGCCGACGCTCACAGGCTTCCTCCGCGCGAGACCCGGCGCGCCGGGGAGATGACTGTTGACAGGTAGGGGGCGGCGTCGTCGGGCACGTCGGCGAGCGGACGGATGTCCTCGCCGGCGAGGCCGAGCGCCGACCCGAACACCGCGCCCTCGCTGCGACCGGTGGCCGCGAGGACGTGGCGGACCTCGCGCAGGTGGCGCCCGCCCTTGTAGGCGACGACCGTGTCGAACGACGCGAGCGCCGCCTCGTAGGCCGAGAGACCCGCCGTGATCGGCAGCAGCGCGAGCGACTCGGTGCCCTCGCAGAGCACGGTGCCGCTGCGCGCGGCGAGGTCCTGCATCGCCGTGATGCCGGGCACGGTCTGCACCTCGAGGTCGTGCACCAGCGCGGTCACGGTCTGGGCGAGGTAGGAGAAGGTCGAGTAGACGTTGGGGTCGCCGATGGTGGCGAACGCGACGGCCGAGGCACCGGCGGCGAACGCTTGCGCCACAGCGCTTCCTGCCTCGTCCCACGCCTGCGTGCGCGCCTGGGTGACCCCGCCGCGGTCGCTGAGGGCGAAGGGCAGGCGGCGTACGCGGTCGTGCGTCACGTGCGCCCGCACCGTCGCCTCGGCGCGGCCGACGTCGTCGCCCATCACGGGCACGATCACGAGGTCGGCCGACTCGAGCACACGCACCGCCTTGACGGTGACCAGCTCCGGGTCGCCGGGGCCCATGCCGACGCCGACCAGCAGCGGGCTCACGACGCGATCCCGGCTGCGGCGGCGACGAAGCGGCGCGCGACGTGCGGCGCCCCGGCCCAGTGCAGGTGGAGGTAGGAGGCGTGCACGCCACCGCGTACGAACCCCTCGCCCGAGCCACCGGCCCACCGCCAGGCCGGCGCACCGGCGGTGCCGACGGGGGTGGGGTCGCACGCCGTGCGGTGGAACTCGTGGCCGCGCACGCGCTGGCCCTCCGAGGCCAGCACGCTGTCGGTGACGGCCACCGCGTCGCGGTAGCCGAGCGAGAGCTGGCCGGTCATGCGGGCGTCGACGTCGAGCACGCCGCACATCTGCTGCCCGTCGAGCGAGCGGGCGAGGTAGAGCAGGCCCGCGCACTCGGCGGCGATGGGCGCCCCGGTCGCCGCGAGCTCACGGACGGAGGTACGCAGTGGCACGTTGGCGGACAGCTCGGCGGCGTACATCTCGGGGAAGCCACCGCCGACCACCAGCGCCTGCACGCCCTCGGGCAGCGCCTCGTCGCGCAGCGGGTCGACGCGGACGACCTCGGCACCCGCGGCGGTGAGCAGCTCGGCGGTCTCGGCGTAGGAGAAGGTGAAGGCGGCACCGGAAGCGAGAGCCACCCGCGGTCGTCCCTCGACGCGCTCGCCGACCTCGACGCGAGCGTCCCACGCCGGAGCGTGAAGACTGCCGGCAGTGCGGGCGATGTCGAGCACGGCGTCGAGGTCGACGCAGGCGTCGACGAGCTCGCCCAGGGCGCGCACCGTGGCGACTGAGGCGGCGCTGCGCTCGGCGACGGGCACCAGCCCCAGGTGCCGCGAGGGTGCGGCGATCGCGTCGGAGCGGGGCAGCGCCCCGAGCACGGGGACACCGATCTCGTCGAGCGCCTCGCGCACGACCTGCTCGTGCCGCTCGGACGCGACCCGGTTGAGGATGACGCCGCCGATGCGCACACCGGGGTCGAAGGTCGCGAAGCCGTGCACCAGCGCGGCGACCGACCGGCCCTGCGACGAGGGGTCGACGACCAGGACGACCGGCGCGCGCAGCAGCTTGGCGACCTGCGCGGTGGAGGCGAGCTCACCGTGGCCGCTGGCGCCGTCGTAGAGGCCCATGACGCCTTCGACGACGGCGATGTCGGCGCCGGCCGCACCGTGGAGGAAGAGCGGCACGATCCGCTCCTCGCCGCACAGGAAGGCGTCGAGGTTGCGGCCCAGCCGGCCGGCGGCGAGCGCGTGGTAGCCCGGGTCGATGTAGTCGGGCCCGACCTTGTGGGGCGAGACCGCCAGGCCCCGGTGCGCGAGCGCGGCCAGGATGCCGGTGGTGACGGTGGTCTTGCCGTGCCCGCTGGCGGGAGCGGCGATGACCACGCGCGGGGTGCTCACCACTCGATCCCCCGCTGGCCCTTCTGGCCCGCGTCCATGGGGTGCTTGACCTTGGTCATCTCGACCACGAGGTCGGCGGCCTCGACGAGTCGCGGGTCGGCGTCACGACCGGTGATGACGACGTGCTGGGTGCCGGGGCGCTCCTGCAGGGTGCGGACGACGTCGTCGACGTCGACCCAGCCCCACTTCACGGGGTAGGTGAACTCGTCGAGGACGTAGAAGGAGTACGTCTGCGCCGCGAGGTCGCGCTTGACCTGCTCCCAGCCCTCGAGGGCGTCCGCGGCGTGGTCGGCCTCGGAGCCGGGGCGCTGGATCCACGACCAGCCCTCGCCCATCTTGTGCCAGGCGACCGGCCCGCCCTCGCCGGTCTGCTCGTGGACGCGGCCGAGCGCGCGCAGCGCGGACTCCTCGCCCACCTTCCACTTGGCCGACTTCACGAACTGGAAGACGCCGATCGGCCAGCCCTGGTGCCACGCGCGCAGCGCGAGCCCGAAGGCGGCGGTCGACTTGCCCTTCATCTCGCCGGTGTGCACGACCACCAGCGCGCGGTTGCGGCGCTGGCGGGTGGTGAGCCCGTCGTCGGGCACGCTCGTCGGCTGGCCCTGCGGCATCAGGCGACCCTCCTCGTGCTCGAGCGGACCGTGCTCGAGCGGACTGTGCTCGACTGGACGACGGAGACCAGTGTCTCGGCTGCCAGCTCGTCGAGCCGCAGCGCCTCGCCGCCGAGGGCCGCGGCGAGCGCGCCCGCCAGCCCCAGGCGCACCGGGCCCGACTCGCAGTCGACGACCACGCTGTGCACGCCCGCGTGGCGCAGCAGGGCGGCCGCGCGCGAGGGGTCGCCCCCCGAGGTGTGCCGTCCGTCGGTCACGACGACGAGCAGCGGGCGGCGGCGCGGGTCGCGGACCCGCTCGAGGCGCAGCAGCTCGGCCGCCTGGAGCAGCCCGGCCTGCAGCGGCGTGCGCCCGCCGGTCGGCAGCTGCTGGAGGCGGGCGGCACCAGCCTCGACCGACCAGGTCGGCGGCAGCACGGTCTCGGCAGCACTGCCGCGGAAGGTGACCACGGCGACCTTGTCGCGGCGCTGGTAGGCGTCGAGCAGCAGGCTGAGCACGGCGCCCTTCACCGCGCCCATCCGCTGGCGCGCGGCCATGGAGCCCGACGCGTCGACGCAGAAGACGACCAGGTTGGACTCGCGCCCCTCGCGCACCGACTGGCGCAGGTCGTCGCGGCGCAGCTCCAGCCCGGCACCCCGGCGCCCGCGGCCGACCTGGTGGGGGGCCGCCGCGCGCAGGGTGGCCGACAGGTGCAGGGAGCTCACGCGACCCTGCGGCGCCTCGGAGCGCACGGTGCGCCCGTCGGCGGTGCGGGCGCGCGAGCGGCGTCCCGCAGCCCCGTCGCCGAGGCCGGCGACGCGCAGCGGCTTCACCGCGTACGGCTGCGACGCCGCCACCGCTCCCCGCTCCCCCGCCGCTCCCCCCTCGCGATGATCATGAGGTTCTCCGCGCGACTCGCCGGCGTGTCCTCCTGAGTCCCCCATGATCATCTCGGTCTCGGGGGTGTCGGGGGTGCCAGAGGTGTCGGACGTGCCTGCGTCGGCGCCGGGGCCCGGCTCGGGAGCGCCGCCACCGCTGGGGCCGCCGTCGTCGTCGGGGCCCTGCTCGGGGGGCTCGGCACCCTCGGCGAGCGCGTCGTCGAGCTGCGACTCGTCGAGGCCGGGCGCGTCGAACGGATTGCGGCGCCGGCGGTGCGGCAGCGCCAGCAGGGCGGCCTGGCGCACGTCCTCGGCCACCACCTCGGTGCGGCCGTGCCACGCGGCCAGCGCGACCGCGGTGCGGGCGGTGACCAGGTCGGCGCGCAGCCCGTCGACCTCGAAGGACGCGCACACGCTGGTGACCTGGCGCAGCGCGGCGTCCGACAGCACGACCTCGGGGAGGGCGGCGCGGGCGGCCGCGATGCGGGCGGCGAGGGCGGCGTCGCCCTCGGCCCACCGGGCGGCGAACGACGCCGGGTCGGCGTCGAAGGCGAGCCGGCGGCGTACGACCTCGGCCCGCTCCCGCGGCTCCCGGCTGGCGCGCACCTCGACCGTCAGGCCGAAGCGGTCGAGCAGCTGCGGGCGCAGCTCGCCCTCCTCGGGGTTCATGGTGCCGACCAGCAGGAAGCGGGCGGCGTGGGAGACAGAGACGCCCTCGCGCTCGACGTGGGCCCGGCCCATCGCGGCGGCGTCGAGCAGCAGGTCGACCAGGTGGTCGGAGAGCAGGTTGACCTCGTCGACGTAGAGCACGCCGCGGTGGGCGTCGGCGAGCAGGCCGGGCTCGTAGGCCTTCACGCCCTGCGCGAGCGCGCGCTCGAGGTCGAGGGAGCCGACGACGCGGTCCTCGGAGGCGCCGACCGGCAGCTCGACCAGCCGCGCCTCGCGCAGGGCGACCGGGCCGTCGAGCGGGTGCGGGCCGTCGGGGCAGGAGGAGTCGGGCGCTGCGGGGTCGCAGGAGAACCGGCAGCCGGGAACGACGGCGAGCTCGGGCAGCAGCGCCGCGAGCGCCCGCACGATGGTCGACTTGGCCGTGCCCTTCTCGCCGCGCACGAGCACGCCCCCGATCGCGGGGTCGACGGCGTTGAGCAGGAGGGCCAGCCTCAGCTCGTCGAGGCCGACGACGGCCGAGAACGGGTAGCGAACGTCCACCGCGCGGTTCCTTCCCCGGGGTGTCCACGCCCCTGGTCGGTCGGGCGACGGCAGGGAAATCCTGGCTTCCGGATCAGTGCTCGGGCCCTGCCTTCCCCCCGCTCGCGCGGGAGTGGCACTCACTGGGACCTCGCTCCCCGGTGACAGTGGCGGGACCGCGCCGGAATCCCACCGGCTTCCTCCACTGCCGTCGCTTTGCCTGCGCATCCTACGGGCAGCGCGTCGGGCACCGCCCATCGACGCGATCCGGTCCCAACCGGTCACCGACGTGCAGGGATGACGGTGTCCCGGGCTGCGCCGGGTGATCGATTTCGCAACTGGTCACGATTTGGTCTCGTCGCTCTGCACTGTTGACCCCGGTCGGTGACAGGCGCTTGACTCCGTGAGGTTGACCGGGTCCGGACACGAACGGTCCAGAACGATCAGGCCCTGTCATCCGCTCCACGTCCGACCCGCTAGACGAACGTCCCTGCCCCACGACGGCTCAGGAGGCCGACCGCTGATGCGTCCAGCCCAGCTGCACCCCGAACCACCACGATCCGCCCTCCGGCGCCGGCGCCCGCTGCTCTCCCGCGGCGTGCTCGGCGTCGCCGCGCTGGCCCTGCTCGGGTCCTTCGCCACCGCCGCGCCCGCCCAGGCCGACCCGAACCCCCTCCACGGGCTCAAGGGCGACTACTACCGCTCGAGCGGCGCCGGGATCGGCGACTTCCACGAGTTCCGGACGACCCAGATCGACCCGAACCTCGACTTCGGCAGCCTGGAGGGCGTGCTCACGAGCACCACCGGGCAGGCCGACCAGGACTCGGTGCGGTGGACCGGCCAGCTGGTGCCCGACCACTCCGAGGCCTACACGTTCTCGGCGATCGGCGACAACGGCTTCCGCATCTGGATCGGCGGGCAGCTCGTCATCGACCACTGGGTCGACGACTGGGACAACCGGCAGACCAGCGCTCCCGTGCAGCTCGAGGCCGGGAAGCGCTACGACGTCAAGGTCGAGTACTTCGAGGACTTCGGCGGCTCCAACCTCCACCTGTCGTGGTCGAGCCCGAGCACGCCCTCGGAGCCGATCCCCGCGTCGGCGTTCTACCTGCCCGAGGGCTACGAGCCCCCGGTCAACGGCACCGCGGCGGTCGACGCGAGCGGGACCCACGCCACCCTCGACATCGACACCGACTTCAAGCCCCTCCCTGCCGACATCTCGCAGCACGTCACCGTCGCTGTCGACGACATCGCGTTCCCGCTGGCGAGCGTGGCCCTCGACGGGTCGGACGCCTCGAAGCTGATCCTGACCACCTCGACGCCGATCACCAAGGGCTCGCTGGTCCGCATCACCTACGACGGCAAGAGCACCCTGGCGACGACGAAGAAGACGCTGCCTGAGTTCAACGTCGCGGCGACCAACGGCTCGACCTACACGCTGTCCACGCCGTGGGCCTCGCAGGTCAGCCCGAGCAACGCGCTGCCCGACTACCCGCGCCCGCAGCTGACGCGCACCAAGTGGCAGAACCTCAACGGCACCTGGCAGTTCGCGGCGACCGACTCGGTCGACACTCCCCCGGTCGGCCAGACCCTGGGCGAGAAGATCCTCGTCCCCTACCCGGTCGAGTCCGTCCTGTCGGGCGTCCAGCGCCACGAGGACCGGATGTTCTACCGCCGCACCTTCACCGTGCCGGCCGACTGGAACATCGGCAGCGGCGCTCGGCTCAAGCTGAACTTCGGCGCCGTGGACTACGCGGCGACGGTGTGGGTCAACGGCACCAAGGTGGCCGAGCACACCGGCGGCTACGACCAGTTCAGCGCCGACATCACCGACGCCGTCACGGGCAGCGGCCCGCAGGAGGTCATCGTCGGCGTCGTCGACACGACCGACTCCGGCAACCAGGCCACCGGCAAGCAGACCAACAACCCCGGCGGCATCTTCTACACGCCGGCCTCGGGCATCTGGCAGACCGTCTGGCTCGAGCCGGTCGCGCCCGCCCACGTCGACTCGCTGAAGATCACCTCCGACGTGCCCGGCTCGGACTTCAAGGTCACGGCCGAGTCCGCCAGCGCCTCCGCCGGCGCGAGCGTCACGGTCGTCGCGTCGAAGGACGGCAAGACGTACGGCTCGGTGACCGGCGCGGCGAACACCGCCCTGACGCTCTCCATCGCCAACCCGCACCTGTGGTCGCCCGACGACCCCTACCTCTACGACCTGAAGGTCACGCTGACCGACGGCGGCTCGACCGACACCGTGGGCAGCTACCAGGGCCTGCGCTCCATCGGGCTCAAGGTCATCAACGGCAAGCAGCGCATCGTGCTCAACGGCAAGCCGACCTTCCTGCTCTCCACCCTGGACCAGGGCTACTGGCCGGACGGCATCTACACCGCTCCGACCGACGAGGCGCTCGCCTTCGACCTGGTGCAGCACAAGGAGATGGGCTTCAACACCGTGCGCAAGCACATCAAGGTGGAGCCCGACCGCTGGTACTACTGGGCCGACCGGCTGGGCCTCATGGTCTGGCAGGACATCCCCGCGGGCTTCTTCACCAACGACACCGCCCGCGCGAACTTCCAGACCCAGCTGCACCGCATCGTCGACCAGCACGACAGCGACACCTCGGTCATCGGCTTCATCCCCTTCAACGAGGGCTGGGGCGAGTGGGACCGCACGGTCACCGGTCAGATCGCCGACTCCGTCAAGGCCCAGGACCCGACGCGCCTGGTCGACGCCCACAGCGGTGTCAACTGCTGCGCCTCGAAGGGCGACTCGGGCCACGGCGACGTCATCGACTGGCACATGTACAACGGCCCGGCGTTCCCGTCACCGGACGCGAACCGCGCAGCGATGGACGGCGAGCACGGCGGCTACGGCCTGGTCATCCCCGGCCACACGTGGCCTGGCGGCTCGCTGAGCAACTACGGCACCGACCTCAAGACCACTGCTGACCTGACCAACGCCTACGTCTCCAACACCAGCCAGCTGATCGGTGCTGCGAGCTGCGGGCTGTCCGGTTCGGTCTACACGCAGATCACCGACGTCGAGACCGAGCTCAACGGTCTGTGGACCTACGACCGCCGTGTCGAGAAGGTCGACCCGGCCCAGGTCAAGGCCGTCAACGAGAAGGTCATCGCGGCCGGGGCCAGCACCGGCTCGGTCGTGGTCAAGCCCGGCAAGCCCGGCCTCGTCGGCACCGGCTACTGGCCGCTCGACGAGGGCTCCGGCACGGTCACCGAGGACCTGAGCGGCGGCGCCCACGACGGCACGCTGGTCAACGGCCCGACGTGGACGGCCGGCACGAGCGGCAAGGCGCTGCAGTTCAACGGCAGCAACCAGTTCGTCGACACCGGCGCGCAGGTGCTCGACACCTCCGGCAGCTACACCGTCTCGGCGTGGGCGAAGATCGACCGCACCGACGGCTTCGCGACGGTGGTGAGCCAGGACGGGGCGCAGGCCAGCGACTTCTTCCTGCAGTACTCCGGTGCCGACCACGTGTGGGCGTTCAGCTACCCGCAGACCCGCGCCCTCGCCACCGGCGTCGGCACCCCGCAGGTCGGCCGGTGGTACCACCTGACCGGTGTCCGCGACCTCGCCGCCGGTGAGATCCGGATCTACGTCGACGGCAAGCTCGCCGGCAGCGCGTCGGTCTGCGGCGGCGCGAACGACCCGGGCAACCTGGTCATCGGCCGCGGCAAGTTCAACGGCGGTGCCGTGGACTTCTTCCCCGGCGCCATCGACTCGGTGCACGCCTACGACCGGGTCCTCTCCGACAGCGAGATCGCCTCGCTGGCGGCCGGGGAGCCGAGCGTGACGCGCATCAGCGACGTCAGCACCGCCCTCGACCGTCTCGCCGCCTCGGGCGGCGTGCCGGCCAGCACGGCGCGCAGCCTGCGCAGCACCCTGTCCGCCGCCTCGGCGGCGGAAGCGGCGCACGACTTCGGCGCGATGCGTGCGAAGCTGCAGTCGGTCCGGGCCACCCTCGACGCGGCACCGGCAAACATCACGGTCGCGGCGCGTACGCAGCTGACCGCCCTGCTCGACGCCCTCCTCCCGGCGCGCACGCCGGTCCAGGCGGTGCGCCAGCAGGTCGGCACGCTGACCCGCAGCGGCGACATCGTGCAGAGCACCGCCAACGACCTCCAGTCGCTGGTGGACTCGATCGAGTCGGCGCAGGCGGCCGGTGACTCGGCCACGGCGACGCAGAAGGCGCACGCCCTGCGCGACGCCGTGTCGGGGGCCAAGGCATCGAAGGTGAGCGCCACGGCCAAGAGCACGCTGCTGCCGCTGGTGGACGCGCTGCTCTAGCGGCTCGCACGTCCCAGGAGGACCCGCACGGCACGCCGCCGTGCGGGTCCTCCCGCGTCCGCATCCCTTTTCCGCGCTGCACTGTCCCGGGCGGGGTTGCGTTGCTATGGTCCGAGCACCCAGCACGCCGGACGGGGTCCGCCGCCGTCCGCACCTCGCACCAGGAGGGCCAGCTAGTGCAGATCCGTCGAAGGCTCCCGCTCGCCGCGGCAGCCCTGCTCGTCATCTCCACGCCGGTCGCGGCCGCAGCCGCCGAACCGGGCCACCTCCCGCCCACCAAGACCGTCAAGGTCGGCGGCAAGACCCTCCACCAGCTGCCGAAGGGCACCAAGGTCGACAAGGCCGAGGTCGACAAGATCCTCGCGCGCGCCAAGGGCACCAGCCGCGTGCAGGTCCTGCTCCAGCTGTCCAAGGACCCGGTGGCCGTCGCCGCCGCAGCGGCGCAGGCTGCCGGCACCCCCCTGACGGCCGCACAGGAGCGCTCGGTCGCCGCCGGCGTCACGGCCCAGCAGGCCACGACCATCAAGAGCCTCAAGGCGCTCGGCGGCCGCGTCAGCACCAGCGTGCACACCGCCTACAACGGCGTCTCCGTGTCGCTGACCCGCTCCGCGCTGGCCAAGGCCGCGAAGCTGCCGGGCGTCGTCGGCGTCCAGGCCGTCACCACGGCCAAGCCGATGGCCGACTCCGCGCCCTCGCCGCTGCTCGGCGTGCCGAGCCAGGTCTGGGACGCGCTGGGCTACGACGGCTCGGGCGTCAAGATCGGCATCATCGACACCGGCATCGACTACACCCACGCCGACTTCGGCGGCCCGGGCACGGTCGCGGCCTACCAGTCGAACGACCCGACCGTCATCGAGCCGGGCACCTTCCCGACCGCCAAGGTCGCGGGCGGCTACGACTTCGTCGGCAACGACTACGACGCCGACACCAACCCGGTGCCGAAGCCCGACCCCGACCCGCTCGACTGCGACGGGCACGGCTCCCACGTCGGCGGCATCGCCGCGGGCGAGGGCGTGACGGCCGACGGCACCTACACCGGGCCCTACTCCCAGGCCGGCTACGACGCGACCGACTTCGTCGTCTCCCCGGGCGTCGCGCCCAAGGCGACCCTCTACGGCCTGAAGGTCTTCGGCTGCGAGGGCACCGTCGGCGACGACATCGTGATCTCGGCGATCGACTGGGCCGTCGCGCACCACCTCGACATCATCAACCTGAGCCTCGGCTCGCCCTACGGCGTCGGCAACGACGCCGAGAACGAGGCGATCGAGAACGCCGCCGCGGCCGGCACCGTCTCGGTCATCAGCGCCGGCAACGACGGCGACAGCCCCTACATCGTGGGCGCACCCAGCACCTCTAAGGCCGCCATCAGCGTCGCGGCAGTCGACAACGTGCCGGTCCTGCCGAACGCCCGGCTGGCGGTCGGGGGCACCACCCTCGACCTGCAGGTCTCCAACCAGGCCGACGTCTCCTCGGTCAACGCGCCGATCGTCGTGCTGCAGGACGACCCGGCGACGGCGGCCGACGAGTCGCTGGGCTGCGACCCGGCCAGCTACACGCCCTACGCCGGCGACATCGTCGTGACGGTGCGCGGCGACTGCGACCGCGTGGCCCGCGCGCAGTACGGCCAGCAGGCCGGTGCGGCCGCGGTCATCATGGTCAACTCCTCGCCCGGCTACCCGCCGATCGAGGGCCCGATCCCCGGCGTCACCATCCCCTTCCTCGGCGCCACGCCGGAGCAGGGCGTGCAGCTCCAGGGCCTCGACGGCCAGACCGCCAGCCTCACCCAGGGCGCCGGGCTGCCGAACCCGAACTACCTGGCCCCTGCCAGCTTCACCTCCTCCGGCCCCGGCCTCGTCGGTGACGCGGCCAAGCCGGACCTCACCGCCCCCGGCGTCTCCGTCGTCTCTGCGGGTGTCGGCACGGGCAAGGGGCCGCTGACCGAGTCCGGCACCTCGATGTCGGCGCCGTTCGTCGCCGGCGCAGCGGCGCTGGTCAAGCAGGCCCGACCGAGCCTCTCGGTCGCGCAGCTCAAGGCCGCCCTGGTCAACACCGCCGACCCGTCGGGCGTCAAGGGCTACAGCCCGGTGCTCGCCGGCGCCGGCCTCGTCGACCCCGACGAGGCGATCACCACCCCGGTGCTCGCCTACGACGGTAAGGCGACCAGCGTGTCGCTCGGCTACAAGGAGGGCGCCAAGACGCTCACCGGCTCGGACAACGTGCGCATCCTCAACACCAGCGGCTCGGCGGCCACCTACGCGCTGACCGACGAGGCCGAGCTGCGCGCCTCGGGGGCGACCACCGTGTCGATCTCGCCCTCGACGGTCACGGTCCCCGCCCACGGCTGGGTCCGCGTCAAGGTCACGGTGACGACCACCCCGGCGGGCTCGCCCTCGGCGAACCAGCTCGAGGCGGTCGCCGGCAACATCGTCGCGACGCCGGTCTCCAGCGGTGCTCCGACGCTGCGCGTGCCCTACCTGATGATCCCGAAGGTCACCTCGGCCGTGCGCGCCGACCACTCGGTGTCGCTCAAGAAGGGCGCCTCCTCGGTCGCCATCGGCGTGAAGAACTCCTCGCCGGTGGCCGGTTCGGCCGACGTCTACTCGTGGGCATCGGCCGACGACGACTCGACCGACCAGCCGCTGCTGTTCGACGCCCCCGACGTGCGGGAGGTCGGCGTCCAGTCGTTCCCGAGCTCCGACCTCGGCGTCTTCGCGGTCTCGCTGCACGACCGGCTGGCCAACGCGGCGGCGGCCGACACCGAGGTGCTCCTCGACACCGACGGTGACGGCTCGGGCGACTACGTGGTCGTCGGCGTCGACAACGGCCTGCTCACCACGGGCACGCCCGACGGCGTCTTCGGCTCGTTCACGCTCGACCTCGCCAGCGGCGCGCTGGTGGGCGGCTACGTCCTCGGCGGCGAGATCAACACCTCCGTCGTGGAGTTGCCGTTCTCGCTCAGCACGGTCGGCCTGACGGCCGCCCACGGGCGGGTCGACTTCTTCACGACGGCGTTCTCGCTGTTCGGAGCAGGGTTCGACATCGTCGACGAGATCGGCTCGTTCGACGCCTTCCACCCGGCGCTGCAGACCGGCCAGTTCGCCACCGTCCCGGGCGGCGCCAAGGGCGCCATCCCGGCCGCGGTCGACCGGGCTCGCCTGGCCAGCGTGCCGGCGAAGGGCTGGCTCGTCGTCTCGCTCGAGGACAAGTCCGGCTCCGAGCAGGCTGACACGGTGCGCCTGCGCTAGGCACGCACACCGCTCCACCCAGGCGTCCCTCCGCACCGCTCGCCGGTGCGGGGGGACGCCTGTCTCGTCCCCCACGACGTCGTGGACCGCCGTCGCCCTGGAGCGACCACCGGAACCCACGACGTCGTGGACGCCCATCGCCCTGGGAGAGCCCGGCTGTGCTTGGCTGTAGCCCTCGAGCCCGAGGAGGCAGCCCGTGCGCCGCGAGACCCCGCTCCTGACCGGTTGGCGCTTCACCCTGGGCGACTCGCCGGGCGCTGAGTCGCCCGACCACGACGACAGCGGGTGGCGCGCGCAGGCAGTGCCGCACGACTGGGGCATCGAGGGGCCGCACGACCGGGGCTTGGCCAGCGCCACGGGCTTCCTGCCCGCAGGCATCGGGTGGTACCGCGTGGCCTTCGAGCTCGTCCCTGAGCCCGGCACCCGCCACTTCGTGCACTTCGACGGTGTCTACCGCGGCAGCGACGTGTGGCTCAACGGCGTCCACCTCGGGCACCGCGGCAGCGGCTTCGCCTCCTTCACCTACGAGCTCACCGACGCGCTCGACCCCTCCGGACGCCAGGTGCTCGCCGTGCGGGTCGACCACTCCGCCCACGCCGACTCGCGGTGGTACACCGGCTCGGGCATCAACCGGCCCGTCACCCTCGTGTCGACCGGCACGGCTCGGCTCGCCGAGTGGGGCGTCGTCGTCACGACGCCGCAGGTGTCAGCGGAGTCGGCGACCGTGGCCGTACGCGTACGCCTCGACATCGCCGGCGCTGCACCTGACGGGCTCACCGTCGACTGCGCGCTGCGCGGGCCCGACGATCGCAGGGTCGCCGGCGCCGCGGCCGAGGTCACGGACGGAGGAGCCGCGCTCGAGCTCTCGCTGGACGCACCGAGCCTCTGGTCCCCCGAGCACCCGCACCTCTACCGACTGCGCGTCGAGCTGCGGGCGGGCGACGAGGTCCTGGACGACGAAGAGGTGGCGGTCGGCGTACGCAGCTTCCGCTTCGACCCCGACGCCGGCTTCTTCCTCAACGGCCGCAGCACGACGCTGCGCGGCGTCTGCCTGCACGACGACGCCGGCGTGCTGGGCACGGCCGTGCCGTCCGAGGTGTGGGAGCGCCGGCTGCACGTGCTGAAGGCGGCGGGCACCAACGCCGTACGCATGTCGCACAACCCGCACGCCGCCTACCTCTACGACCTCTGCGACCGGCTCGGGTTCCTGGTGCAGGACGAGGCTTTCGACGAGTGGGAGGTCAACAAGAACAAGTGGCTCGAGGGGTGGAACCTCGGCGAGCCGGGCAACGAAGGGACGGCCGCGGACTTCGTCGCCGAGGGCGAGCGCGACCTCGCCGACATGGTCCGCCGCGGGCGCAACCACCCCAGCATCGTCATGTGGAGCATCGGCAACGAGATCGACTACCCCAACGACCCCTACTCCCACCCGGCGCTCGACATCGGGCCCAACCCGCAGATCTACGGCAGCGGCTACGAGCCCGAGCGGCCCGATGCCGCGCGCATGGGCGAGATCGCGCGGCGCCTGGTAGCAGTCGTCAAGGAGCACGACGACACGCGGCCGGTCACCGCGGGGCTCGCGGCGGCGGTCGTCGCCAACGAGGTCGGGTTCGCCGACGCGCTCGACGTCGTGGGCTACAACTACCAGGAGTACCGCTACGCCGACGACCACGCCGCCTACCCGGCACGAGTGCTCTACGGCAGCGAGAACTCCCACACCTGGGACGCGTGGCGCGGTGTCGCCGACAACGACTTCATCTCCGGGCAGTTCCTGTGGACCGGCGTGGACTACCTCGGCGAGGTGCACGAGTGGCCGGCGCGCGGCAACGGCGCCGGCCTTCTCGATCTCGCAGGCTTCCCCAAGCCGCACTACCACTGGCGTCGGAGCCTCTGGAGCCCGGTGCCCATGGCCTGGCTCGGTGTCGCGCCGCTGCCGGTGCCCGAGGGGCGCGGCTGGCCCTACCGCGACGTCGTGCGAGCGTGGGACTCCGCTGTCGGCACCACGGCTCGGGTGGTCTGCTTCACCACCTGCGAGAGCGCCGAGCTGTTCGTCAACGACGTGTCCGCGGGCGTCCGGCACCGCACGGAGTCGACGGACGGCGCACTGCACTGGGACGTCGCCTACGAGCCAGGATCGCTGTACGTCGTGGCGAGCGACGCGGGCGAGGAACCGGTGACCGATCTCCTCCACACCGCTGGACCACCAGCTGCGCTCGTGCTCGGCGTCGACCGGCCCCAGCTCGCCCCGGGTCAGCTCGCGCACGTGACGGTCCACGTGGTCGACGCGGCGGACAACCCGGTGCCGCGCTACGACGGCCGGCTGCACTGGGAGGTCGAGGGTCCGGTCACCCTGGTGGCGCTGGAGACCGGCGACCTGCTCGACCGCGAGGACGGCCGGTCCGGCTCGCGGCGCGCGCACCTCGGACGGATGGTCGGCTTCGTGCGCGCCGACGGGCCGGGCGCCGCGACCGTCACCGTGCGCGTCGACGGTCTCCCGCCCGCCACCGTCCTCGTGTCCGAACCCGTCGCGCGCTGACCAGCGCGGACAGGCGTACGCGTTCGGACACTCACTCCTCGAGGTCGCCCTCGAGCTCGAGGTAGGTCTCCCGCAGCCGCTGGAGGGTGGCGGCGTCGGGCTCGGCCCACAGCCCGCGCTCGGCCGCCTCGAGCAGCCGCTCCGAGATGCCGCGCAGCGCCCACGGGTTGCTCTTCTCCATGAACGCGCGGTTGGTCTCGTCGAAGACGTAGGACTCGGCGAGCTTCTCGTACATCCAGTCGTCGACGACGCCCGCCGTCGCGTCGTAGCCGAACAGGTAGTCGACGGTCGCCGCGAGCTCGAACGCGCCCTTGTAGCCGTGCCGCTGCATCGCCGACACCCACTTCGGGTTGACGACGCGCGCGCGGAACACCCGGTGCGTCTCCTCCTGCAGCGAGCGCGTACGCACGCTGTCTGGGACTGCGGAGTCACCGACGTAGGCGGCAGGTGACGTACCGGTCAGCGAGCGCACCATCGCGACCATGCCGCCGTGGTACTGGAAGTAGTCGTCGCTGTCCATGATGTCGTGCTCGCGGGTGTCCTGGTTCTTCGCCGCGACGGCGATGCGCCGGTACGCCTGCTCCATGTCGCCGCGGGCCTCGACGCCGTCCAGCCCACGACCATAGGCAAAACCACCCCATACCGCGTAGACCTCGGCGAGGTCGGCGTCGGAGCGCCAGTTCCGCGCGTCGATGAGCGGGAGGAGGCCGGCACCGTACGCGCCCGGCTTAGACCCGAAGATCCGCGACGTCGCGCGCCGCTCGTCGCCGTGGTCGGCCAGGTCCTCGACGACGTGCGCGCGCACGAAGTTGTCCTCGGCCGCCTCGTCGGACAGCGCCGCAACGGCACGCACCGCGTCGTCGAGGAGCGCGACCACGTGCGGGAACGCGTCGCGGAAGAAGCCCGAGATGCGCACCGTGACGTCGACCCGGGGCCGACCGAGCTCACCCAGCGGCACGACCTCGAAGCCCGTCACGCGCCGCGACGCGTCGTCCCAGGTCGGCCGGCATCCCAGCAGCGCCAGGACTTCTGCGATGTCGTCGCCCTGCGTGCGCATGGCCGACGTGCCCCAGACGGTGAGGCCGACCGACTGCGGCCACTCCCCCGTGTCGGCCTGGTGCCGCGCCAGCAGTGAGTCGGCCAGCGCCACGCCCACGTCCCAGGCGTTGCGCGAGGGGATCGCCTTCGGGTCGACCGAGTAGAAGTTGCGGCCGGTCGGCAGCACGTTGACCAGGCCACGCGTCGGCGAGCCCGACGGTCCCGGCGGCACGAAGCGGCCGTCGAGGGCGCGCACGACGTTGTCGAGCTCGTCGGTCGTCCGGGCCAGCCGGGGCAGCAGCTCGTCGCGGGCGAACTCGAGCACGGCCACCAGCTCCGGCACCGGCCGCCCGACGACCGACTCCACCGCAGCGGCGGGGTCCGACGATCGCGCGGTCTGCACGAGCTCGAGCGCCAAGGCGTCGATGCGGTCCACCACCGCCGACGCCCGGATGTCCGACCGCACTCGTCCCTCGACCTGCGCGAACAGCCCAGCGGGTTCGGACACGAGGGCTCCGGGGTCGGCGAGCAGGGCCTTCTCGTCGAGACCGTACGCAGTGGCGAGCGCCGCGCGGATGCCCGGGAGGGCGCCCTGCCGCCCGCCCCACACCTGCGACGCCCGCAGCACCGAGACCACGAGGTTGTCGAGCGCCTCCGCCGAGGGCGCGTCGCCGAGGATGTGGAGGCCGTCACGGATGAGGACGTCCTTGACCTCGCACAGGTAGCCGTCGATGTGGAGCACGAAGTCGTCGAACTCGTCGTCGGACGGCGTCTCGGAGACGTGCAGGTCGTGGTGCAGCTGCGCCGCCTCGACCAGCTCCCAGATCTGCGCCCGCACGACCGGAACCTTGGTCGGGTCGAGCGCCTGCACCGTCGCGTACTCGTCGAGCAGCTGCTCGAGCTTGGCCATGTCGCCGTAGGAGTCGGCCCGTGCCATGGGTGGCACGAGGTGGTCTACGACTGTCGCGTGGGCGCGGCGCTTGGCCTGGGTGCCCTCGCCCGGGTCGTTGACGATGAACGGGTAGACCAGCGGCAGGTCGCCGAGCGCCGCGTCGGGCCCGTCGGAGGCCGAGAGCCCCAACCCCTTGCCGGGCAGCCACTCGAGCGTGCCGTGCTTGCCGAGGTGCACGACCGCGTCCGCACCGAACCCGCCCGCCGACGACGGCGCGGACAGCCAGCGGTAGGCAGCGAGGTAGTGGTGCGACGGCGGCAGGTCGGGGTCGTGGTAGATCGCGATCGGGTTCTCGCCGAAGCCGCGCGGCGGCTGGATCATCAGCACGACGTTGCCGAACTGCAGCGAGGCGAGCACGATGTCGTCGCCGTCGACGTAGAGCGACCCGGGCGGCGGGCCCCAGTGCTCCTCGACGCTCGCCTGCAGGTCCTCCGGCAGCGCCGAGAACCACGACGAGTAGACCGACAGCGGAACCCGAGCAGGCGCCGCCGCCAGCTGCTCCTCCGTCAGCCACTCGACGTCGTGCCCGCCGGCCGCGATCAGCGAGTGGATCAGCGTGTCTCCGTCCGAGGGGAACTCCGAGACGCCCCAACCGGACGAGCGCAGGGCCGACAGCAGGCGTACGGCCGAGGCGGGCGTGTCGAGCCCGACCGCGTTGCCCACGCGCGCGTGCTTGGTCGGGTAGGAGGACAGCACGACGGCGAGCCGGCGCTCGGCGACCGGCACGTGCGAGAGACGCGCGTGCCGCACTGCGATGCCGGCGACGCGGGCCGCGCGCTCCGGGTCGGCGACGTAGACCGGCACATCGCCGTCGAACTCCTTGAAGGAGAAGGCGACGCTGATGAGCCGGCCGTCGAACTCCGGGATCGCCACCTGCATAGCAGCATCCATCGGCGAGAGGGCGGCGGACGACGCTGCCCACTGAGCGCGCGAGGACGTGAGGCACAGGCCCTGCACGACGGGTACGTCGAGGCCCGCGAGCGCGCCGACGTCCCACGCCTCGTCGTCGCCACCGGCCGACGCGTCGGCCGCCCGGGTCCCGCCCGCGGCGAGGACCGTCGCGACGATCGCGTCGCAGGCCCCGAGAGCGGCCAGCAGCTCCGGCTCCATCGCCCGCAGCGACGAGCAGAACACCGGCAGGGCGTTGGCACCGGCCGCCTCGACCGCGTCGGCGAGCGACTCGACGAAGGCGGTGTTCCCCGACAGGGCGTGGGCGCGGTAGAAGACGATGCCGACCGTTGGCACGGCGTCGTCGGACTTGCGCGGCCCGAGCACCCCCCACGACGGCATGGTCTCCGGCGGCGCGAAGCCCTCACCCGTCAGCAGGAGGGTGTCGGAGAGGAACCGCGACAGCTCCCGCAGGTTCGCGACCCCGCCCTCGCGCAGGTAGGCCAGCGACTCGGCGACCACACCCGCAGGCACGGTCGACAGCGCCTGCAGCTCGGCATCGGGCACCGCCTCACCACCGAGGACCACTGCCGGGAGCCCCGACGCGAGCACCGCGTCCAGCCCCTCGGGCCAGGTGCGCCGGCCGCCCAGCAGCCGCACCACCACGCCCGAGGCGCCCGCGAGCAGCGGCCCCACCTCGTCAGCAGAGAGGCGCGCGGGGTTCGCGGTGCGCCAGCCGGCGTCGCTCGCCCGCGCCGCCAGCAGCTCGGTGTCGGCAGTGGACAGCAGGACGAACGGGCTCACGCGGGGACCTCCGGTGCTCCGGGCGGGACGAAGGGCAGCCCGGTCGGCGCGCCCTCCTCGATCAGGCGGAGCAGCGCTCCGGTGTCGCAGTGGTTCTCGACGAGGTCGCCGAGCGCGTCGAGGCGCGCATCGCGGACAGCCGCGAACGACGTACGCTGCGCCGGCTCGAACGCGCGGCCGGCCAGGTCGGCGACCTCCCGCAGGAAGGCCCGGCGCCACAGGTCGTTCTCGAGCACGCCGTGCCAGGTCGTGCCCCAGACGGAGCCCGCGCGGCACCCCTCTCCGACACCGTCGGAGGTGGTGAACAGCGGCTCGGCGTCAGCGGTCACGATGCCGTGGTGGATCTCGTAGGCCTCGACCGGTTCGCCACCGGCGGCGGTGCCTCGAGGACGCCCCAGGGTCTTGTCGCGCTCGAAGCGGGTCGAGGCCGGCAGGAGCCCGAGACCCTCGACCTCGCCGCGGCGGCTCTCGACCGGGTCGACGATCGTGCACCCGAGCATCTGGTAGCCGCCGCAGATGCCCAGCACCGGCAGCCCACGGTCGGCGCGCAGGGCGAGCGCCACGTCCAGCCCGCGCGAGCGCAGCCAGTCGAGGTCGGTGACCGTGGCCCGCGAGCCGGGCAGGACGGCGAGGTCGGCGGCGAGCACCTGCTCGGGCCGGTCGGCGAAGACGACCTCGACGCCCGGCTCGCACGCCAGCGCGTCGACGTCGGTGGCGTTGCTGACGCGCGGCAGGCGTACGACTGCGACGCGCAGCGTCTCGGCGCCCACCGGCGGGCCGGCGGGGGCGCGCGGCACGTCCATGCCCAGCGAGTCCTCGAGGTCGAGCTGCAGCCCACCGACCCACGGCACGACGCCGAGGACCGGGCGGCCGGTGAGCACGCGCAGCATCGCCAGCCCCGGCTCGAGCAGCGCGGGGTCGCCGCGGAACTTGTTGACGACGAAGCCCGCCACCAGCGCCTGGTCGGCCGCGGACAGCAGCGACAGCGTGCCGAACATAGAGGCAAACACGCCGCCGCGGTCGATGTCGCCGACGACCACGACGGGCAGCCCCGCGGCTCGCGCGAGCCCCATGTTGGCGATGTCGCGGTCGCGCAGGTTGATCTCGGCGGGCGAGCCGGCACCCTCGCAGACCACGACGTCGAAGCGCCGACGCAGGTCCGCGAGGCTCTCGAGCGCCACCTCGAGCAGCCGCGGCTTGTGCTCGCGGTAGCTCATCGCGTCGACCTCGGCGACCGGCCGGCCGAGCAGCACCACCTGCGAGTGCCGGTCGCTGCCCGGCTTGAGCAGCACGGGGTTCATGGCGGCCTCGGGCTCGACCCGCGCGGCGGCGGCCTGCACGGCCTGCGCACGGCCGATCTCGGCGCCGTCGGCGGTGACCCAGGAGTTCAGCGACATGTTCTGCGCCTTGAACGGCGCGACCGAGAGGCCTCGCCGCACGAGCCAGCGGCAGATGCCTGCGGTCAGCAGGCTCTTCCCGGCGTCGGAGGTGGTGCCGGCCACCAGCAGCGCGCCGCTCATGCCGCACCACGCCTCGACGACGCCGGACGGAGCAGCGCGAGCAGGACGCCCAGAGCCACCGCCCCTATCTGCACCGCACCTGACAGCCGGGCGGCCCGCGCGAGGTCCCGAGGACCGCACGCGGGCGAGGCCGACCCGAGCACCGGCCGGTGCTCGACCCGCCCGGCGTAGACGTTGGTGCCGCCGAGCCGGACGCTCAGGGCACCGGCGAACGCGGCCTCGCACTGGCCGGAGTTGGGACTGGGATGGGCGGCGCGGTCGGCGAGGAAGACCCGCAGGGCGTCGCGCGAGCGGCCACCGACCATAGGCGCCAGAACGACCGCGAGCACACCGGTCACTCTCGAGGGCAGCAGGTTCAGCACGTCGTCGAGCCGGGCCGAGGCCCAGCCGAAGGCCTCGTAGCGCTCGCTGCGGTGCCCGACCATGGCGTCGAGGGTGTTGGCCGCGCGGTAGGCGAGCAGTCCCGGCAGCCCGAGCAGCCCTCCCCACAGCAGGGGCGCGACGGCGGCGTCGGAGGTGTTCTCGGCCACCGACTCCAGGCCTGCACGGGCGAGCTCGCCCCCGTCGAGGACGGAGGCGTCGCGCCCGCACAGCGCGGGCAGCTGCGCGCGGGCGGCGTCGAGGTCGTCCTCGAGCAGCCGGTCGCCGAGCGTCGTCCCCTCGCGCCGCAGCGACGTGCCGCCGAGCACCGACCAGGTGACGAGCGCCGTGACGGCCGTGCGGGCGAGCGGGCGCGAGCGCGTGGCGCGGGCCAGCGCCACGCCCAGCGTGGCTGCCGACCCGGTCAGCACCACGGCGTACGCGGTGCCGCGTCCCCGCGACGGGGACCACACCAGCGCCTCCAGCCGCGCGGCCACCGCGCCGAAGCCGGCGACCGGGTGGCCGCGGCGGGGGTCGCCGAGCGCCGCGTCGAGGGCCGACCCGAGCAGCAGCCCGGCCGCGGTGGGCACCCTGCCGCGGCGGGCGGTCAGGCCAGCGATGAGCGGGCGGCGGCAGAAGTGCCGCGGGCGCGGCGCCGGGACGGGTGCTCCGCCAGCGCGCGCTCGGTCAGGGCGCCGAACAGCAGGCCGAACGTCGCCCAGACCGTGAGCGAGACCGCCCACGAGGCGAGCCGGAACCGCCACAGGACGTCGGCGGGGAAGCCGGCCGGGGTCTCGTGGACGCCGGGCATCGCCGCGTAGCAGACGCCGACGGCGACGACGCCGCCGGCGACCGCGACGGTCCAGGCGTTCCAGGTGCCCAGCCGCCCGACCAGCGCCCGGCCGGCCACCGCCACGGAGACCACGACCGCGAACGACAGCAGCACCATCGCGAGGTAGTAGGCGGTGCGGGAGCCGATCGTGTCGGCGCGCCCGATCGCCGGCGGGTTGGCGGGGTACTTCAGCGCGGGCAGGGCGTAGACGGCGAGGAAACCTCCCAGCGCGGTCAGCGCGGCGGTCGCCCGGGCACCGAGCCGGCCGAGGCGGCCCTGCACCAGCGCGTAGGCCAGCGCGTAGACCCCGCCGAGGCCGACGGAGAAGACGGTGGTCGCGGTCAGCAGGCCGAGGGTGCTCTGCACCGTGCGGGAGACCAGCTCCTCCTCGGGCGCGGCGCCCTCGGCGGCCTCGCGGGCCGACTCGAAGGCGATCGCGTGGGCGACCTGCGCCTCGCCGAGCAGCCGGGCGACCAGGAAGGCGAGCACGCCGGCGACGAGGCCGACGAGCATGCCGCGGACGAGCAGCGTGCGTGCCATGCGAGCCGCGCCTCAGTGGCAGGGGAAGCCGATGAGGTGGCGCCCGTCGTGCACGAACTCGTGCACGACGTGGCCGCCCAGCAGCGAGGTGGCGCCCTGCTCGGCGCCGACGAAGTAGACCGCGAGCGCACCCAGGACCAGGGCGAGCAGCAGGAAGGGGGCCAGCTCGCGCAGCGACACGGTGGGCAGCGCCACGGGGGCACCGGCCCCGTCGGCACGCGCAGCGGCGGCAGTCGCAGGCAGCTGGGCAGGGGGGAAGGCGTGGGCCATGGTGTCGGCTCCTGGGTAGACGCGCCCGGACGGATGACGGGTGGGACGGTCCCGAGGCCAGGTCTGGCTCCCACCGTGCGGACGGCGCTCCGTCCGCACGAGCAGTCACAGTGGCGCGACCGCGCCGGGCTCTCACCGGCTTCCAGCGCTCGAGGCGGCCATCATGGCACGCCGGAGGGGCGTGTGGACAGGACGGCTGCCAGAGCGCTCGCCGGTCGGTAGGCTCGCCCGACCAGGCGACCCGGTCGTGCCCCCACCTGCGGACACGCGCCGGTCACCTGGACGCAACACGCAGGGTCGTCCGTTCGAGTTCAATCCTGCGTGCGGCACCCGCATCACCACCCGAATCCGGGAAGGTCCGGGTCCGACAGACGAGACAGGAAGGTCCTCCGTGCGTACTCCGCTCCGCGCTCTCCCCTTGGCGCTGACCGTCACCGGCCTGGCGCTCGCCGGCTGCGGCGGCAGCAGCTCGCCGTCGACCGACGCCGGTGCGGCACCGGCGGCCTCGGCGCCCTCCTCCGCGGCGGCCTCGGCGCCCGCGGCCGGCGGCTCCGACGCCCCCGCGGCCTCGGCCGACGCCTCCGGCGGCACGGGAGCGGCAGCCGACCCGGCCAGCGAGGTGCCCGCCGAGGTCAAGAGCAAGGGCAAGCTGACCGTGGCCGCCGACGCGAGCTACGCGCCCAACGAGTTCTTCCAGCCGGGCAGCAAGACCGTCGTGGGCATGGACGCCGACCTGGCCAAGGCGATCGGCGCGAAGCTCGGCCTGCAGGTCGAGGTCGTCAACCAGACGTTCGACTCGATCATCCCCGGCATCCAGGCCGGCCGCTACGACATGGGCATGAGCAGCTTCACCGACACCAAGAAGCGCGAGGCCGTCGTCGACTTCGTGACCTACTTCAACGCCGGCACCTCGTTCTTCACCAAGGCCGGCGCGAAGCCCGTCACCACCCTCGACGAGCTGTGCGGGCTCAACGTCGCGGTCGAGAAGGGCACCACCCAGGCCGACGACGCGACCGCGCAGTCGAAGAAGTGCACCGACGGCGGCAAGAAGGCCGTCAAGGTCGACCAGTACCCCGACCAGGGCGCGGCCAACGTCGCCCTGTCGAGCGGCCGTGACGCGGTGTCGATGGCCGACTCCCCCGTCGCCGCCTACCAGGTCAAGCGGAGCAAGGGCGCGTTCGTCCTCTCGGGCGACCCCTACGGCGAGGCGCCCTACGGCATCGCGCTGCCCAAGGGCAACGGCATGGCCAAGGCCGTGCAGGACGCGCTCAAGGCGCTGATCGCCGACGGCAGCTACGCCAAGGTCCTCGAGACCTGGGGCACCCAGAACGGTGCGATCACCGACCCGGTGATCAACGGCGCCACCAGCTGATCCGATGAGCCAGCCGCCCGTCACCGCCGACGCGCCGACCACCGACCGCCCACCCGCCCGGGTCGTCCCCGTACGCCATCCCGGGCGGTGGGTGGCGGCGGTGCTCCTGCTGGTCGTCCTCGCCCAGCTGGTGCAGGGCGCGTTCCGCAACCCCCGCTTCGGCTGGGGCACCTTCGGGGACTTCTTCTTCGACTCCCAGGTGCTCTCCGGCGTGCGCGCGACCATCGTGCTGACGATCGTCGCGATGCTGCTCGGCATCGTGCTCGGCACCCTGCTCGCCATCGGGCGCCGGTCGGCGAACCCGGTGGTGGCGGGCATCTGCTGGCTCTACGTGTGGTTCTTCCGCGCCGTGCCCGTGCTCGTGCAGGTGCTGGTCTGGTACAACATCGGCGCCCTGCTCCCGAAGGTCAGCTTCGGCATCCCCTTCGGCGGCCCGGAGTTCGTCTCCGCCGACGCCAAGGACGTCGTCACCAAGTTCATGGCGGCGATCCTCGGCCTCGGGCTCAGCGAGGCGGCCTACTACAGCGAGATCGTCCGCGCCGGCCTGCTCTCGGTGGACGAGGGCCAGGGCGAGGCCGCGGCCGCGCTGGGCATGGGCCGCGGGCTGGCGCTGCGGCGCATCATCCTGCCGCAGGCGGCGCGCGTGATCATCCCGCCGACAGGCAACGAGTTCAACTCGATGCTGAAGACGACCTCGATCGTCACGATCATCGCCTACACCGAGCTGACCTACTCGGCGCAGCTGATCTACAACACCAACTACCAGGTGATGCCACTGCTTTTCGTCGCGCTGACCTGGTACCTCATCATGACCAGCACGCTGACGGTCGGGCAGTACTACCTCGAGCGGCGCTTCGCCCGCGGCGCCAGCCGGGCGCTGCCGCCGACGCCTCTGCAGCGCCTGCGCATGCTCGCCCTGGGCATGCCCCGCCTCGGTGGAGGACCCTCGTGAGCACCCCGACGACCAGCACCGCGACGACGGGCACGCCGACCGAGCCCGTCGTCTGCGCCCGGGCCGTGCGGAAGAGCTTCGGCCGGCACGAGGTGCTCAAGGGCATCGACCTCTCGGTCGCGCCCGGCGAGGTGCTCTGCCTGCTCGGCCCGAGCGGCAGCGGCAAGTCGACCTTCCTGCGCTGCATCAACCACCTCGAGAAGATCTCCGGCGGCGAGCTGGAGGTCTCCGGCGAGCTGGTCGGCTACCGCCGCGTCGGCGACACCCTCCACGAGCTGCGCGAGAAGGAGGTGGCCGCCAAGCGGGCCGAGATCGGCATGGTGTTCCAGCGCTTCAACCTCTTCCCGCACATGACGGCCATCGAGAACGTCATGGAGGCGCCGGTGCGCGTGCGCGGCGTCAAGCCGGGCGAGGCGAGGGAGCAGGCGCGCACCCTGCTGAGCCGGGTGGGCCTGCTCGACCACGCCGACCACCACCCCTCGCAGCTCTCGGGCGGGCAGCAGCAGCGCGTCGCGATCGCCCGCGCGCTGGCGATGAAGCCGCGGCTGATGCTCTTCGACGAGCCGACGAGCGCGCTCGACCCCGAGCTGGTCGGCGAGGTGCTCGACGTCATGCGGGGGCTCGCGGCCGACGGCATGACGATGGTCGTGGTCACCCACGAGATCGGCTTCGCCCGCGAGGTCGCCGACAAGGTGGCGTTCATGGACGGCGGGGTGATCGTCGAGTACGGCTCCCCCGCCGAGGTCCTCGGCAACCCGCGCCACGAGCGCACGAGGGCGTTCCTGTCCAAGGTGCTGTGATCGTGACCGCCCCGCGCTTCTCCTGACGCGCGGGCGGTGGTGCACTGGGGCGGTGGAGCTGCTCGACCTGACGCCCGAGCCGGAGCCCGCGCCGCCGCCGCCGTCGCGCCGCGGCATCGCGGTGGTGGCGGTGCTGCTCGCCGCCTTCGGCGTCGGGGGCTGGCTCGTCAGCCGCGGGTCACCGCCGCTGCCCGAGACGGTGCGTGCGGCGCCCACCACCACCGCGTCGTTGGAGGTGTCTCGTCCCACGCCCACGCCGTGGCCGGAGCGCGCCGGCGCGTGCGGGAACACCGTCGCGGTGCCCCGGGTCACGGCGCCGGCCCTCGACGAGCCGACGGGCCTGCGCCTGCTCGTGGCGGGCGACGGCCTGCACGCGGTCGACCTCGACTCGGGACGGGTGAGCGCGGTCGGAGGGCTCGCGGGCGGCTACGTCACCTCGCTCCAGCGCGCGGGCAGCGGCTTCGCCCTGCTGGCCGCGACCTGCGACGAGCTGAGCGCCTTGACCTCCGAGGTCCTGCGGCTCGACGGCGACCTGGCACCGGTGGCGCCGAGCCGGTCGCACGCCGACCAGATCGTGACCGGCTCAGGTGGCACCTACGCGGTCGACTGGCCGGACGACAACTCCGCCCCGGTGGTGATGCACCGGCTCGACGGGCGGGGCACGCTACGCCTGAGCGGCGACTTCTCGCCGGACAGCACCCTGCCCGAAGGCATCCTCGGCACGTCGGGCAACTTCGCCCCCGCCGTCGAGGTGCGCTCACGCGCCGACGGGCACCGGCTGCGCACGGTCGGCGAGGGCCGCCTGATGGGCGCCAACGCCCGCGCGGTGCTGCTCGCCGGCTACTGCGACGAGGGCAGCCCGTGCGTCCTCAGCTTCGGCTCGCCCGCTGCTCGTACGCTGCGGCGCGTCACCGTGCCGAGCAGTCGGGCGCCGACCTCTGCAGCGGCGCTCAGCCCGGACGGCAGGTACGCCGCCTTCCAGCTCTCGCGCGAGCTCAGCGACCCGCGGCTCTACCTCGACCACCCCGGGCCGACCTCCGACATCGCCGTCCTCGACCTGCGCACGGGGAAGCTGCGCGTGCTCGACGGCGTGGAGCTCGCGGCGAAGTACTCCGCCGGGCTGACGTGGTCGCCCGACAGCAGCTGGCTGGTCGTGTCGCTGGGCGAGGGCAGCCGTACCCGCCTGCTCGTGTGGCGCGACAGGCTCGACGGCCTGCGTTCGGTCGGGCCGCTGGTGCCGGGCCGTGTCCTCTACCAGGCGGGCGTGCTGGCGCTCGCCCCCTGAGCGTCTGGGAGCATGGGAGCCGTGCCCGAGCTCCCCGCCTTCGCCCGCCGTGCGCAGCAGGAGCTGTGGGACCGGCGCCGGTCACCCGCCGTCGGTGCCGCCGGCCTCGCCCTGGTCTTCGTGGTTGCGTGGATCGTCAAGGACCTCATTGCCGGTACGTCGGTACTCCACGCGGTGCTGGCAGGGGTGTTCACCGGCGCGATCGCCGGCGTCATCTACTGGGTGGTGCTGCGGGCGGTCAACGCCGTCGGCGACCGCTGAGCCGGCCCGACCGGCCTCGCCTACGATCCGTCGCATGGCACTGATCCACCGCGCGACCCTCGTCCCGACCAAGCTCGAGCTGCTGACCGCGTGGCTGCCGACGCGGCCGTGGTGGACGGGCTCCGGGACGCCCGAGCTCGAGCAGGTGGGCGCCTACCGCTTCGACGACCCGGCCGGCGAGGTGGGCGTCGAGACCCTCGTGGTACGCAGTGGTGCCGGCCCGCTGCTGCAGGTGCCGCTGACCTACCGCGGAGCACCGGTCGACGAGCAGGCGGTGGCCCTCGTCGGGACGGTCGAGCACTCCGTGCTCGGCCGGCGCTGGGTCTACGACGCGTGCAGCGACCCGGTCTACGCCGCCGGGCTGCTGCGGGTGGTGCTCACCGGCGGCACGGGCGCCGCGGAGGAGGTCGACCACGGCGACCGGCGGGAGGCGCGTACGCCCACCGTCCTCGTGCGCGGCAGCGGGTCGCCGGACGCGACGGTGCCGCAGGTGGACGGCGTACGCACGGACGCCGACAGCGACCCGGCGACCGTCGAGGCGGGCGGGCGTCAGCTGGTGGTCGCGCGCAGGCTCGACCGGGTCCTCCCGGGCGGTCCGGCGCTGACGGGCACCTGGGCCGGCCAGGACGAGCCGGTCGTGCTGGCCGTCGTCCGCTGACCGGGTCGACCCACGTGCCGCAGCGTGCACGACGGGGTGCATGATCGGCTCGAGCGCCGCATCCGTCGGCCCGCGAAGCAGTCAGGAGGGCCGATGGCCGGCGACAGCCCGCGCATCGCCGTCGTCACGGGCGGCGGCAGCGGCATCGGCGCGGCGGTCGGCACGGCTCTCGCAGCGGCCGGCTGGACCGTGGTGCTCGCCGGGCGCAGGGTCGCCGCCCTCGAGTCGGTCGTCGACCAGGGCCACGGGCTCGCCGGCTCGCTCGAAGCGGTGGCGGCCGACGTGACCGAGGAGGGCAGCGTACGAGCGCTGTTCGACGAGACCGTGCGCCGGCACGGACGCCTCGACCTGCTCTTCAACAACGCCGGCACCGGAGCTCCCAGCGTCGACATCGACGCCCACGACCTCGCCGCGTGGAACGAGGTCGTGGCCGTCAACCTCACGGGCGCGTTCCTCTGCACGCGCGAGGCGTTCCGGGTCATGCGCCACCAGGACCCGCGCGGCGGCCGCATCATCAACAACGGGTCCATCGCCGCCCACGCGCCGCGTCCGCGCTCGATCGCCTACACCGCCACCAAGCACGCGGTCACCGGACTGACGAAGGCGACCGCGCTCGACGGGCGCGAGTTCGACATCGCCTGCGGGCAGATCGACATCGGCAACGCGGCAACCGACATGGCACGCGGCGCGGCCGACGGGGCGGTGCAGGCCGACGGCAGCGTCCGGCCCGAGCCGCTGATGGACGTCGCCGAGGTGGGCCGGGCCGTCGTCTACATGGCCGGCCTGCCGCTCGACGCGAACGTGGCCACCATGACCGTGATGGCGACGAAGATGCCCTTCGTCGGCCGCGGCTGAGCGAGGAGGGGCAGTGCTCTACGAGGTGCTCGACGAGCGGTTCGCCGACTGCGCGCGGGGCGACAAGCAGCTGGAGACCGTCTACACCGGCTGCCGCTGGGCCGAGGGGCCCGTCTGGTTCCCTGCCGGGCGCTACCTGCTGTGGAGCGACATCCCCAACGACCGGCTGCTGCGCTGGGACGAGGCCACCGGCACGGTCGGCGTCTTCCGCTCGCCCGCGGGGTTCCCCAACGGCAACACCATCGACCACCACGGGCGCCTGGTCAGCGCGGAGCAGGGCAACCGGCGGGTGACGCGCACCGAGCACGACGGCTCGGTCACCGTGCTCGCCGAGCGGTTCGAGGGCCGGCGGCTCAACAGCCCCAACGACGTGATCGTCCGTTCCGACGGCACGATCTTCTTCTCCGACCCGGTCTACGGCATCCTCAGCGACTACGAGGGCAACCGCGGCGAGAGCGAGATCGGCGCGTCGAACGTCTACCGCATCGACCCCGCCACCGGCGCCGTCTCGCTCGCGGCCGACGGGTTCGACAACCCCAACGGGCTGGTCCTCACCCCTGACGAGTCGCAGCTGTTCGTCTCCGACAGCGGCGCCAACCTCATCCGGGCCTTCTCGGTCGCCGACGACGGGACGCTGGCCGACGACCGGCTCTTCGCGACCGGGCCGGCAGACGGCGGGTTCGACAACATCCGCCTCGACGACGCCGGACGGCTGTGGGCCGCGGCCAGCGCCGACGGCGTCCACTGCTACGACCCCGACGGCACCCTGCTGGGGCGCATCCTCGTGCCCGAGGTCGTCGGCAACATCACCTTCGGCGGCCAGCGCCGCAACCGCATGTTCATGGCCGCCACCACGTCGATCTACTCGCTCGTCATGTCGGTCACCGGCGCACCCCGCACGTTCGCACCAGGGTCCCGGTGACCGCGGAGGCCTTCGACGCGGTGGCCGCCCGTGCGGCGCTCGACGCGCTCGCGGACACCCCGGTGACCCCGCTGGCCAAGGGCTTCGCCGGGCTGGCGGGTCCGACGACGCCGCGCGCGCTGGTCGAGTCGGGCGTCCGCGTCACCGACGAGCGCTTCTCGACCCCGTCGCTGGTGGTCAGCGCACCGGCCGTGCGCCACAACATCGCCGTCCTCGCGGACTTCTGCCGCAGCCGCGACGTCCAGCTCGCCCCGCACGCCAAGACGACGATGAGCCCGGAGCTCTTCGTCGCCCAGCTCGAGGCGGGCGCCTGGGCGCTCACCGCTGCGAACCCCTGGCAGGCAGCGGTCTTCGTCGCGCACGGCGCCCGACGGGTCCTCATCGCCAACGAGGTGGCCGACCCCGGAGGCCTCGCTGCGCTGCGGCGCCTGCTCGACACCACCGAGGGGCTCGAGGTCCTCGTCCACGTCGACAGCACCCGCGGCGTCGAGCTGCTGGCACCGCTCGTCGGCCGGCGGCTCCGCCTCCTCGTGGACGTGGGGGTGGCGCAGGGCCGCACCGGCGTACGCAGTGGTGCCGACGTCGTGTCGGTGGCCCGCGCCGCCCACGCGGCCGGGCTGGAGGTCGCAGGGGTGTCGTGCTTCGAGGGACCGGTGACGGCACCGACGCCGGAGCTGGTGGTCGACGGCGTCCGGGAGCTGTGCCGCAGCGTACGTCTGTCCGGCCGCCAGCTCGCGGAGCTCGGTCTGCTCGGTGGCGGGCTCGTGCTCTCCGCCGGTGGCAGCCACTTCTTCGACGTCGTCGCCGAGGAGCTGTGGCGCGACCCGCTGCCCGGCACGTCGGTGGTCGTGCGGAGCGGGGCCTACGTCGTGCACGACCACGGCGTCTACCTGCGCGACTCACCTTCACTGCGCGGAGCCGACCTCCCGGAGTTCGTGCCCGCGCTCCGCGTGCGGACCACGGTGGTCTCGGCGCCCGAGCCGGGTCTGGTGCTGCTCAACGCCGGCCGGCGCGACGTGTCGTTCGACGAGGGGCTGCCGGTGGTGCTGGCCGCCGACCGCGGCGGCGAGGCTGTCGACGTCAGGGAGGCCGAGGTGGTCGCGCTCAACGACCAGCACGGCTTCCTCCGCGTGACGGGTGAGCCCCTGCAGGTCGGCGACACCGTCGTGCTCGGCATCTCCCATCCCTGCACGGCGATGGACAAGTGGCAGCACGCCCTGCTGGCCGACGACGAGGGCCGCGTGACCGGCGTGGCCCACACGTTCTTCTGAGCACTGCACCCGTTCGAGGAGAGGAAACGCCATGCCCAAGCAGGCCCACGTGAGCGACCGGCTGCCCGCGCCGGCCGGCCCCTACAGCCAGGTCGTCGAGCTCAACGGGCTCGTCTTCACCGCCGGCTTCGGCCCGCAGGACCCCCAGACCGGCGAGGTCCCCGAGGGGGTGGCCGCCCAGACCGAGGCGGTGCTGCGCAACCTCAGTCTGGCGCTCGACGTCGTCGGCCTGACCCTCGCTGACGTCATGAAGACCACTGTGCACCTCTCCGACCTCTCGCTGTTCGCGGAGTTCAACGAGGTCTACGCCCGGGTCGTGCCGGCCCCCTACCCCGTGCGCACGACCGTCGGCAGCCAGCTCGCCGGCATCCTGGTCGAGATCGACGCCGTGGCGATGCGCGACCCGGGCGCCTGAGCCGAGGTCACCGCCGCGCGAGCAGCTCGTCGGCCCGTTCGGCCAGCCCGTGCATGCCACGGGCAGCAGCCGACGGGGCGAGCTCCTCGAGCTCTTCTCGCTCGCGCGCAGCAGGAATCCCGTCGCCCACCGCCCACTCGAGCGCGAGCAGCCGGCACCTCAGCTCCGACGTGGCGCCGCGCAGGCGGCGAGCGGTCTCCAGTGCAGCAGCGAGGTACGCGGTGGCCGCCTCCCGCTCCCCCGCCAGCCGGGCGAGCCGGGCGAGAGCCAGCGACACCGGTCCCGGCGTCCCGATCTGCCCGATGGTGGCGAGCTCTCCCGCGAGCGGCTCCAGGCGCGTCCGCAGCTCCGGTACGAGGTGGAGCAGACCACGGTCTGCCACAGCGTGCGCGAGCAGGGTCAGCCGGCCGTGCGAGGTCCAGACGTCGGGCTCGGGTCTGCGGACCTCGGCCTCGAGCGCACGGTCGGCGCCCGGGCGGTCGGCAGCAGCCGCGACCACGGGAGCCACCCACGCCTCCACCACGGGGTTGGTCGGCACGCGGCCGACGAGGGTGCCGACCCTGCCCCGCTCCCAGGCGAGCACCAGCTGGGCGAGCTCGAAGGTGCCCGACTGCTGCAGCTCGGTCGCCCGGTGCGCGCGCTCGGCCGCCGCGTAGAGCTGCTCGGCCCGGTCGAGGTCGCCGCGCCACTGCGCGGTGCAGGCCTCCGCCCAGCGCAGCTGCACGCGGTTGACCGGCAGCCGCAACAGGTCGCTGCCGAGCACTCCGGCGGCGACGTGGTGCTCCGCCTCGTCGACCCGGCCGAGGTTCATGCAGGCCATCGTCAGAACGTTGTGCCGGATCACCTCGTCCAGCGGTGCCAACGCGTGCCCGAGCGAGCCGAGCTCCTCCAGCAGGGCGATCGACTCCTCGGCGTGGGACGCGACACCGGAGAACGTCAGTGCGCGCCCCAGCAGGGCGTCGGCGACGACGTCGGGGTCGCCCGTCGAGCGGGCCAGCTCGAGCGCCCGGGCGCTGAGCCCGTCGGGCACCGCGGGGTCGAGGTCGTAGCAGCTGCCGATGGCGGTGACGGCGAGCACGCGGGACCGAGCCGCAGGATCTCGGGCGAGAAGCGGCTCGAGCCCGCGCAGAGTGGTCATCAGTGGTGCAGGGTCCGACCCGTAGGCCGGCCACGGCCAGGAGCCCGACGCGCGCATCAGGTTCGCTGCGAGCCGTCCCGCCGAGCCAGGAAGCCCAGCTCGCAGGGCCACCACCAGCTCGCGGTCGAGCACGTCGAGCACGTCCTGCCCTCGGCCGGCGCGGGAGAGCGCTGCCAGCTCGGCGGCGACGAGGCCGTCGCGCTGCCGGGCGTCGGTGCCGACGGAGGCGTCGAGGGCCTCGACGGCGACGCGCCACCACGTCGCGGCCGCGTCCGGGTCCCACTGTGCCTCCGTGGCCAGCGCTGCCGCATGAGCGGCGGCGAAGGTGGTGGGCGGGTCGGCGAGCTGGCCGGCAGCCCGCAGGTGGGCTGCCCGACGCACGACGTCGTCGGCCAGCGAGGAGGACGCGAGCGCTTCGGCAGCGGCCAGGTGCATCCGCTCCCGCCGCAGCCCCGGCACGTCGGCCGCCGCCTCCTCGCGGAGCAGGGCGTGCGCGAAGGTGTATCCACCGCCGGCCAGCGCCGGTGCCAGGACGTCCCTGTCGGCCGCGTCGTCGAGATCACCGGCGACCTCGAGCTCGTCGCGTCCGAGCACCGCCGCGACCGTCCGGACGTCGAGCGGGTCGCCGAGGACCGCCACGACGCGTACGACCTCCAGCAGGGCAGCAGGCAACGCGTCGAGCCGTCGGCGGAGCACCGAGCGCACTGCCGCAGGTGCCTCGTCGCTGGTGCCGCCACGTGCGTACTCCCGCACCAGGAAGGGGTTGCCGCCCGTGAGCGAGACGAGCTGACCGGCGTCTGCTGCGGAGAGGGAGCGTCCGGACACCTGCGAGGCCAGGGCCTCGACGTCGCCCGCGCCCAGGGGTGGGAGCACGAGGTGCCGGCTGCCCGGCCGCCGCGCGACGGCGGCGAGCACGCGGGCGAGCGGCTGGGCGTCCACGCCGTCGCGGGCCGTCAGCACGACGGCGAGCCCGGCCACGTCGACCGTCTCGGCGAGCAGCGACAACAGGCGCAGCGACGCCGGGTCGGCCCAGTGCGCGTCGTCGACGAGGAGCAGCAGCGGGCCTCGGGCGAGCTCGGCGACCACCACGTCGCGCACCCGCTCGAGAGCGTCGAAGCGGGCGGTGTCCGCGTCGACGCTCGCCTCCGGCGCAAGCACCGGGCCGGGGTCGGCGCCCAGCGCTCGCAGCACCTGCCGGACCGGCCACCACGGCGGTGGCGCGTCGTCGTCAGGACAGGCCACCTGCACGACGGAGCCGCCCTCGGCGCGCCAGTGCGCCGCCGCCTCCGTAGCCAGCCGCGTCTTGCCGATGCCTGCCTTGCCCATGAGCACCAGCCACGCCGACCGCTGTCCTCGCGCGAGATGCAGGACCTCGTCGACGACAGCCAGCTCTGCGGTGCGCCCGACCAGCCGCTCGCCCGTCTCCACCGCTCTGACTTCAGAGGTCTGCTCTGGTCTGATCGGTGGAGACGCACTGGCCGGCCAGCCCGCGACCGCCGGGTCCTGGCGCAGGATCGCAGTCTGCAGGCCCTTGAGCTCAGGACCGGGCTCCAGCCCGAGCTCGTCGTCGAGCGCGGCGGCGTGGCTTCGGTAGGCCGCGAGCGCGTCCCCCGAGCGACCGGCCCGGTGCAGCGCGGTCATGTGCAGCCACGCCGCCCGCTCGCCCAGCGGCTGCTCCGCGAGCATCGTGCCGGTCCTGGCGACCGCCGTGGCCAGCTCGCCGACACCGAGCAGGCCGGTCACGAGGTCCTCCAGCACACCGGCGCGGCGCTCGCTCCACGCCGCGGACGACGGGCGCACCCAGTCCTCGTCCGCGAGGTCCTCGAGGTAGCTTCCGCGCCACCACGACAGCGCCGACTCGGCCTGCCGCACGGCGCCGGCCCAGTCGCCGCGCTGCACCGACGAGCGCGCCGCCCGGGCGGCCTCGACGAACCGCGTCGTGTCGAGGGCTGACGCCGGGACGTCGAGCGAGTAGCCGTTGCCGCTGCGTACGACCGCGGCCGGCTCCCCCGGCTCGGCGCGCAGGGCGCTGCGCACGCGGGAGACCAGCGCGTGCAGGCTCGAGACGGCGCTCGGGGGCTGGTCGTCGCCCCAGATGCACTGCAGCAGCCGGTCGGTGCTGACGGTGACGCCCGCCTCCTGCGCGAGGGCCGCCGCGAGGGCGCGCTGCTTCGGCCCGCCGAGGTCGACCGGGCGACCGGCCCGCTCGACCGCGAAGGGCCCGAGGAGCCGGTAGAGCATCACGCCCGGGATCCTCGCACCCCGGCGCCGGGCGCCGGGGCCGAACGGCGCAGCGCGTACGGGCCGTCCGGCACGATCGGCCGCTTCATGCGGGCTCTGGCGGCGCGAGCCCGAGGCGGGTCAGGCCCTCGTCCCCGTGGTCGGATCCGGCGTCGGGGCCGGTGAACGAAACCTGTCCGCATCCGTCGCGAGAACTCCGACACACCGTTGTCGCGGGCGTGCTCGACGGTGGGTGCATGACCGACACCACGAACCGCACGACGCCCACTCCCGCCAGCGCTCGCGCCTCGCTCGACCGGTGGCTGACGATGTGGAACACCGACGGCGGCATCGCCCGGGAGATCTGCTCCGACGACTTCCGCATCCACTTCGCCGTGACCGAGCCGGACGGGTCGACCCCTGCGGACGCGATCCGCAGTGCGGAGGACTTCGCGGGCTACCTCGACTGGTGGCACGGGCAGAACCCCGGTGTGGTCTTCACCAAGGTCGCGGACGCCGTCGACGGCGAGCACGGCCGGTTGCTCTGGGACGTCGAGGCGGGGAACCACCGCGCCGGCGGCGTCGACGTGTTCGACTTCGCCCCGGACGGCCGCATCCGCCGTGCCTGGTCGGTCGGCGGGCAGCGCAGCATGCGCAGCTGAGGCACCGCACCGTACGCGCCTGTGTCTGCCAGGGTTGGTGCATGAAGCGAGCCGAGCGGCAGTACGCGCTGGTCGACCTGCTCCGCGGAGCGCGCCGACCGTGGTCGGCCGCTCGGCTCGCCACGGAGTTCGGGGTCTCCTCGCGCACTGTGGAGCGCGACATCGCGTCGCTCCAGCAGACGGGGGTCCCCATCTACGCCGACCACGGAGCTGCGGGCGGCTACTCGATCCTGCGCGAGTACTCGTTGCCCCCGCTCAACCTGTCGGCTGCGGAGTCGCTGGCGGTCCTTGCCGGGCTCGCGCTGCTCGACTCCTCGCCCTACCGGAGCGCCGCCCGCCGGGCGGACGCCAAGATCGCCGCAGTCATGGCGGAGGAGCACCGCGCTCCCGTGCAGGAGGTGCTCGGCAGGCTGCGGGTCATCGACGCCGCCGCACCGGGAGACGACGCGGTGCCGCTCGGGCTGCTCGCCGACGTGATCGCCGCCCGCCGCGTGGTGCGGCTGACCTACCTCGGCGAGGACCAGGACGGCGGGCCCGACCTCTCCAGCAGCACCGTGCGCGAGGTCGAGACGATGGGGCTGCTGCGCGCCGGCGACGCGTGGCTGCTGGTCGGGTGGTGCCGGCTCCGGGAGGCGATCCGCGGCTTCCGCATCGAGCGGATCTCGCGCCTCGAGATCCTCGACGAGGTGCCGCCGGCCCGCGACCCGGCGCTGCTCGAGGCGGACCTCGCACGGTGGCAGACCCGGCGGCTGGCGTAGGTGGTCTGGTTGGCTGGACAGGTGGACGTTCCGGCTGATGTGCTCGACGAGGTCATGCGCGCCGTCGGGGCGGAGGTCACGTCACTGAGCCGCCTGTCAGGAGGCGTCAACAGCGGCGCCTTCCGCGCCACGCTGGCGGGACGAGCGGACGCAGTCCTCAAGGCCGTGCCCCGCGCCCACGCGCACTCCCTCGACGACGTGCTCCGCGCGCAGCGAGTGGTCGAGCACATGCGGCGGCGCGGCTACCCGACCCCGGCGTGGCTCGCTTCGGGCGCCACAGCCACCCACGTCTGGCACGTGATGGACGCCGTGGACGCGTCTCCCGCGGAGCTGACCCCGGCGCTCGTCGAGCAGCTGATGGACGTCGTCGAGCTCCAGGCGGGCCAGGCCTCCGAGCCCTACGACCACTGGTCGTACGCCTGGGAGGTCGCCACCGGCGTACGCCGCACCGGCGCCGCGCACTCCCCCGCTGCCGCCGACCTGGTCGAGCGCCTTCAGGCCCTGTGCGTCGACGCCCAGCCGCCGGGCGAGGCGCCCGACATGGTCCACGCCGACCTGAACCCGAGCAACGTCCTCGTCCGTGACGGAGCGGTCGTGGCGGTCGTCGACATCGAGAACGCAGGCAGCGGTACGCGTGCCACCGACCTCACGACCCTGTTGTGGCACACCTTCCACAGTCCGCTGGACGACGCCCGGACTCAACTGTGGACCAGGGTCCTGACGCTCGTCGGCTGGGACGGAGCTGCTGTCCTGTCTGCGACCCAGGTCCTCCTGCAGCTGGAGTGGTCCGGCCGCGTCGGGCACGACGACCTCGCCGCCGAGGTGGTGCAGCGGGGCTACCGCGTCCTGGACGAGCTGCTCGCCCTGCGATGACGTCGGCGCGCAGCGGGGGCTAGAGGTAGCGGAGCACGACGCCGAGCACCGAAGCCAGCGCAGCCAGGGCGAGCAGGGTCGTCCCGGCCAGCTCGAAACGGCGGCGGTGTGCCGGCACCTCGGCCGCTGTGGCGAACAGCCGCCGCGGCCACATCCGCCAGGAGACGTACCAGAAGATGCCCGACGCCAGCGCCAGCGCGACCAGCTTGGCCACCACGAGCACCCACCACCCCGTGCCCGCGTCATCGCCCTCGAGCGCGACGAGGCCGGCGCCGGTGAGGGCCAGCCCGGCCAGCACACCGACGACCTTCCACCGGGCACCGGCCGCGACGAAGGTCGCGGCGTCCTCGGCCGCGGCCGGCCCACCGTGGAACTCGACCAGCCGGGGCTGCACGACGCGCAGGCTGTAGGCCATGGCGCCGAGCCACACCGCGGCGAGCCCGCCGTGCAGGAGCACCAGGACCAGGGTCACGGCTGGAGGCTACCGAGCCTGCGGGTCGCCGACGTGCCTGCCCCGAGGCTCGTTCCTGCCGCTCCCGGGGGTCGGAGCTCTTGTCGCGCGTGCCGCGCCGCTGCGAGACGCCCTTCGTCGTCACGTAGGCGAACCCGCCGGCGATCACCACGAAGACGACTGCAAAGAGGACGAGGAAGCCCCTGAACAGCCGATCCACCCGCTGCTCGTCAGCTACCCCGCGTACCTCGGCACGTACGAGTGGATCACGGACCCGTTCGCCAGCTCGCGGACCGATGTCAGCTCCAGCGGTGGCACGGGCGTCGACAGGCCCTCGAAGACGTGGCGACCGGAGCCGACGACGACCGGCCAGACCCAGAGGTTGACCTCGTCGAGCAGCCGGTGGGCGAGCAGCAGGTCGTCGAGGCGACCGGTGCCGTACTTCACCAGGGTCTTGCTCGCACGCAGCTCGGCCACCTGCTCGACCGGGTCGCCGGTGACCAGCGAGGCGTTCCACGAGACGTCGTCGAGCGTCGAGGACACCACGTGCTTGGGCGCCGCGTTGACCGCGTCGATGTAGGGGTCGCCGACGACCGGGCCCCACATCGTCGAGAACCGCTCGTAGCTCTCCCTGCCCATGACGAAACCGTCGTAGGTCCGCAGCGCGCCCAGCGCGACGGCCTTCGCCTCGTCGTCGAACGGTGCCCACGTCCAGGGCGCCTCGACCACGCCGTCGAGCGACACGAGCACCGAGCTGATGATTCGACCCATCGGGACCTCCTGCGTGCGGGCGTTGTCGAGGTGCAGACGCCCTGGCCCAGGCGAACTGGTCGCCCGTACCGCCACGGCACGGCACCGCCGCTCGGGTCGTGCGGATCGGGACCTCGAGGACTCGTCGTCGTCGACGGCAGGCACGGGCGCCGGACGAGTGCCCTCGATGAACCGGCTGGGCCGGATGCCGTCTCCTAGGAGGGCAACGACCTGGCCGGAAGGATCCTCGATGCGGATGCGCGACGCTCTGCTCCACCGTTCTCGACCGCTGGTGCTGAGCGCCATGGTGCTGGGGGCGTTCCTCTCCGGGGCGCCGGCCGCGGCGACCGCCGACGGGCCACCGGTCGTCGCCGCCGCTTCCCTGAGCGGGCCGACGGCACGCATCACGGGCACGGGGTACGGGTTGCTGACCGTCAGCGTCCGCCTGACCTCACCTTCACCGATCCTCGCGAGCGGCTCCGTCGACACCGGCGGCAGCGAG
Source organism: Motilibacter peucedani (assembly GCF_003634695.1). Taxonomy (NCBI): domain Bacteria; kingdom Bacillati; phylum Actinomycetota; class Actinomycetes; order Motilibacterales; family Motilibacteraceae; genus Motilibacter; species Motilibacter peucedani. The sequence continues at coordinate 31,477 of NZ_RBWV01000012.1, read as the reverse complement.
CCGCTCTACGTCCCCTGCCCGTGCGCCGTCCTCACACGCGCCGGCGCCGGCCCAGGTGGCCACGGGCGGGCAGAGCTCGCGGTGACGTTGCACCTGACCGAGGGCTCCGCCACGGACGGCACCTGGGTGGGACGCGTGGCGATCACCAGCGGGCAGGCCGGCATCTGGCGCCTGCGCGGAGTGGGCGCGGACAACAGCACCTCCCACTACCAGCTCCTCGCCGCACCCACCGACGTCTCGGTCAACGTGCGTGCGGTCGACTGGATCACCGTGACGACGACGGCCAGCCCGCCGCCCCGCCGTGGCCGCAGCAGCGTCGTGACGGGCGTCGTGCGCCTCGCGCGGTCGCACCGACCGGTGAAGGGACTCCGACTCAACGTCGACCTGACCGACGACTGCACCGAAGAGCCGGCGACCGCCGTCCGGACGGATCGCAACGGACGCTTCCGCGTGAGGCTGCGAGCCGTCAGCAGCCGGGACGACGTGCTGTGGCAGCGCAGGCTCAACGGCCGTATCGCCGAGAGCTCCTGCTGATGACGAGCAGCCGTACGACGGCGTGACGCCTGGGCGACCTCGTCGTCGACGAACCGCGCAGTTGTAGGGTCTGCCCCGGCCGACCGGCCCTCGACCGCAAGGAGATCCGTGCTCCGCACACGTCGTCTGCTCGGCCTGGTGTCGGGCCTCCTCGCCCTCCTCTGCGCCCTGGCGGCGAGCGTCGCGGTGCCGCCTGCCGCACACGCGGAGTCCAGCCGTCTGGTCAGCTTCCTCGCCCTCTACTCGGCGCCGGGGGACTTCGTCGGTGGCGGGGTCCCGCGGCTCTACGCGGCGCCGCACGCCGAGTTCAGCACGTACAGCGAGGGCCCGAGCTACGTCGAGGTGCGCGCCCAGAACCCCGCAACTCCGACGTACGTCGACGACGTGTCCGTCGTGCTGGCAGCGCCTGCTGGCCACGCCCTCGTGCCGGGGGTGTTCCCGCGGATCGCCTCCGACGAGGTCAGCGCGGGCCTGCCGCGGCTCCTGGTGACCGGCAACGGGCGTGGTTGCAGGGTCACCGGCGGGACCCTCTCGATCCGGGACGTCGCCTTCGCCGCTGACGGATCGGTGCAGCGGCTCTGGCTCTCGTTCGTGCAGTACTGCGACGGCGTCGACACCCCGCTCTACGGTGAGCTCAAGCTGAACGAGCTCGTCACCGGAGTCGTCACCGCTCCCGACGCCCTGGCCTTCCCGTCCGGCACGAAGGACACGGACTTCGGCGACGCCGCCGTCTGGGTCCTCGGTGCGGACGGCCTGCCGCTCGACGTGGGCTCGGCGGCGGTCGAGGGTCCTGCAGCGAGCGAGTTCTCGCTCCACAGCTACGGCTGCTCGGCCGACGGGTACGCCGGGGCCGGCTGTCGGGTCGGCGTCCGCTTCGCACCGCGATCCACCGGCCAGCGCGATGCCGCACTGCACCTGGTGACGAGTGCGGGGGACGTGGACGTCCCGCTGGCTGGAGTTCTGCGTCCCGGGACGACGGCCCTGACTTGGCGCACTGGTGCACGCACGCTGCTCGGTGCCGCCCCCTCCGGCGCCGTCACCCCGCCGGCCTACCAGTTCCTGCCGTACCAGAGCGGAGGAACGACGCACTTCCAGATCAGCACCGCTCCTGACGAGAACTACTCCTACTGGTCCCTCGACCTCACTGCTCCGGACGCCGGACCGCTCGAGGTCGGCGGCTACGAGATCGGCGACGGCCGGGCGGCTCTCTCGCTGTCTCACGCCTCGTCCGGTTGCGACGTCGCGGCCGGTCATGTCGAGGTGACACAGGCCGTGTACGACCCGGTCTACGGCACCTTGCGGCACGCCGCGCTGACGGTCTCCGGGGTGTGCCAGGCGGGCGGTCCGCAGGTGTTCCTCGACCTCCAGTACGAAGCCCTCGGCGCTCGGGACACCGAGGTCGACGGGCCGGCGGTGCTTCCGGGCTGGCCCGGATCGGTGGTCGGCACGGGCAGCGCAGCGTGGGACGGGCGGACGCTAGCCCTCCGGCTGGGCAAGGCCCGCGCGCACGCTGCGGCCGAGGTCAGCGTCGTCGGTGCGGACGGGGACGCGTTGGCACTGGGCACCGTCCGGCTCACTGCCAGCGGCAACGCCACCCTTCGACCTGCTCACAGGCTCCGAACGACCATCCACACCGGCGACGTGGTGGAGGTGCGGGTGGGTGGAGCCGTGGTGCTGCGCACCCTCCTGCGCACGCGCTGACGGAGGACGGCGATGAGCTTCGAGGGGCTGCTCCCGGAGACCGACGTGGGCGTGGCTGCGTGGATCGCGCCCCGCCTGTGCGGCTTCGGCGGCAGGGTCTGCAGTGTCGTGCCTCAGGGCTTCGAGGCGTACGCGCGCGTCCTCCACCCGCCCGACGGCAACGCTGCGCCGGTCGACGGGCTCACGTGGGCCGATGTCTGCAGGGCCACGGGGGCTGTCCCGCACGCCCTCATGCAGTGGCACTCGATCTCGAGGACCACGCGTGCGGACGCGGAGGCTGACCCGCCGGCCGGACGGTGGACCGGCCCGAAGCCGCGCGAGGGCAACCTGGCCGAGCCTGCCCTGCAGGCTCTCCTGGGAGTGCTCGAGCCGTACGCGGGTGGCCAGGACTGCTTCGTCGCCGTCTGGGAGGGCTGGGGCTGGGTGGACGGTGGCGGCACAGCGTTCGTCAGCGCGACGAGCGGTCCGCGGGAGCTGCGTCCGCCGGTTCCGCCTCGCCGTCCGGGCGTCCCCCTCGCTGCCCTCGAGGCGCCCCGGCTCCAGCATCCGCAGCGGAACTACCTGCTCTTCAAGGGGACCCTGCATGCTGCGACGACGGTCGGCCACCAGGTCACGCCGGACTGGTTCGTCCCCCAGTCCCCGAGCCTGATGTGGCCGGCCGACCGCAGCTGGTGCATCGCCACCGAGGTCGACTTCGACTCGACCCTCGTCGGAGGTTCCCGCGAGTTGATCGATGCGGTCATCGGAGCGAGGGACCTGGAGGCCTGGCCAGTGGGCCCGCAGGACGACTTGTCGTACTCAGGCGACCTGGTGAACTCTCGTGCAACGCGCGGGTAGCGGGCGTCCCTTCGGCAGCGCCAACACGTTGTGGCTGTGACTGCGGTGTACGAGCCGGCTGTTCGCGCTCGTGCGGATGTCGAGGCTCTCGCTAGTCTGCCGCCGGTTCCGCGAGGAGGCTGTCGACGGCGAGCGCCGTGGCCACCGCAAGGCGGTGGTACGCGGTGCCCAGACGCACGACCAGCACGACGACCGCGGCGGCGACGACCCCGCCGAGCAGCGACTGACCGCCTCCGAACACCCCCAGCACGGCCAGCACGGCAGCGAGCCCGTAGCCCACTACAGCGGCCAGAACGGCGAGACCCTCGACCCGCCGTCGGGCCTCTCGAAGCTGCGTCTGACTCATGGCCGGAGACGGTAGCGCAGGCGAGCCCCGCCCCCACCCGGGTCGAACGACGTCACGCTCACCAACGTGTCCGGTCGACTACTCCTGCTAGTTGATGGGGTTCGTGCCCACGTCGGCGACGTTGCTGACCCGGTTCCACCCGTTGACGATCGGCTTGGCGCCGCTGCCGTCGGGGTTCTGCGCGCGGTACTTCACCTGCAGGCCGCCGTAGTCGAAGGTCACGGACTCCCTCGGGCTCTCCTCGTCGTGCGACCACGCGAGGGTCTTCACCGCGACGAGCTTGAACGTGTACTGCAGGAAGACGAACCCCGCCGCGGCACCGCCGGAGGCCTTGCGCAGGTAGAGGTCGAGCTGCATGAACGGCGCGCCGCTCGCGCACGCCAGGAAGATCGACGGGCTCGACACGTCGACGAGCCGCGTGATCGACAGCGGGTTGAAGGTCACCTTGCCGGCCCCGGCGCCTCCCGAGGCGGAGCCGATGTTGAGGGTCTGCTCCACGTCGAAGGAGTACTCGGAGAGCTGGAAGACGAAGCCCCTCATGGCCGCGGGCATGACCCGGCCGGTGTAGTCGGTGAGCGTCGACACGTCCACCTGGCTCTCGCTCGGGAGGTAGGTGCGGTCGTACCGCTGGAGGGTCATGAAGACGTCGATGGCCATGTCGGGTTTCCTCTTCGGGTCTGGGGGGTCGGTCTGTCGGTGCAGGGCGTGCTAGCGGGCGCTGCTGTGCAGCACGAGGGTGACGACGGCGGTGCCCGACCCGGAGTGGTCGGCGCTCTGACGGGTGCTGTAGGTGCCGTGGGCGCCGGCGTACGCGCCGCTGCCGCCGGTGACCGTGAAGGTGCCGTGCCCGTCGTGGTCGACCGTGCCGGTGCCGGTCAGGGTCCCCTCCGGCAGGACGAACAGGTGGTTCTCGACCGCGGCCAGCGACGGCAGCAGCAGGCTCTCGGCCGCCATGCGGGTGCCGGTGATGAACAGCTCGCCGCGGGGCTCGGCGCCTTCGGTGGTGCTCACCAGCCCGCGTGCCGTGATGGCGTCACCGGGCTTGCGCGCCTTGACGCCGAGCAGGCGGAGGGCTGACGCGTGCAGGACGAGCGTCGCGGGGCCGGCCGGTCGGGCCGCCGCGGCCCGCGCTGCGGTCGCGGGAGCGACGGCCAGGCCGGTGGCTCCGACCAGCGCGCCCGCTGACTTGAGCATTCCGCGGCGGGAGACGTTCGGCATCGGGACCTCCGTGGTTCGGTGGCCGTCTGCGGCCGCTCGGTGCTGGTTCGTTCTGACACCTGGAAAAGTGCCAGGCGTCGGCGTCCCCGTCTGTCACGACCGGCACAGGGCAGCTGTCATCCGTGCGACATCCTCGCTCCGTCGCCTCACGCGCCGGAGGCCGCCCGACGGGCGCGACCAGGCGACCTCAGGCCCCCGGCAGCGCCCCCGCCGACGCGGGCGTCGAGTGCCGGCGCCACACCCGCCACCGGCCGTCGGCACCGCGCAGCCACGTGTCGGTGATCACGAAGACGCCGCTGCGGTCCTGGCCCAGGAACGTCGCGTGCTGCGTCGCCCGTGACAGCACGACGGCGACATCGCCCTCGACGTCGACCAACGCCTCGTGCTCCTCGTAGCCCGTCACGACATACTCCGGCAGCAGCTCGACCCACCGCTCGCGCGGCATGACGGCGGGCTGCGGGACGACCACGACGAGCGCGTACGCGTCGTGCAGGACGCGCCTCGCCAGGTCCTGGTCGCGCTGCTCGATGCAGCGCTGGAACTCGGTACGGGCCGCAGCCAGTTCGGGATCGCTCACGGGGCGCATCCTGCTCCCCTCGGCTGCCGCGTGGAAGCCCGTTGCCCTCAGAGGCGCCCCCGGCAGGGATCGAACCTGCGACCGACGGATTAGAAGTCCGCTGCTCTGTCCGCTGAGCTACGAGGGCGAGTCGCGCCCGGACACGTCCGACGCGCTCGCGTCGATGGTCCCACGCGGGTCGGAGCGCAACCGTCCGACGGCGCTACCGGCCGCCCGCCCGCTCGTTCATCTGCCGGAGCCACGCGTTGTACGCGGCCAGCTCGTCGTCCTCTCCGCGAGCTACGGCGCGGTCGGAGGCGCGGTCGCGCCGCTTGGCCTCCCGCTCGTCGGCGCGCACCCAGGCGACGAAGATCGCCACCAGCACGATGACGACGGGGACCTCGCCGAGCGCCCAGCCGAGCCCGCCGCCGACGTGCTGGTCGTGCAGGATCCCCACGCCGTAGGGGTCGCGCAGCCGCACCGTGTAGTAGTCGTTCGCCAGCACGGTGGACGTCGACATGACGGCCACGGAGAAGAACGCGTGGAAGGGCATGACGGCGAAGAGCACCCCGATGCGCGCGAGGTGCGGCAGCCGCCGCGGCGCCGGGTCGATGCCGACGAGCACGTAGAAGAACAGCGAGCCGGCGAGCAGGAAGTGCGCCGCCATGATCGAGTGGCCCAGGTGGGCGTTCATCAGGTAGTCGAGCACCGGGGTGAAGTAGAGCCCGAACAGGCTGCCGACGAAGATGCCTGCCGCCACCAGCGGGTGCGTGAAGAACGCGACCGGCCGTGAGTGCAGCACGCCGAGCAGCGCCTGCCGCGCGCCGAGGTCGGTGGGGCCGGAGCCGGTCGGCAGCGTACGCAGTGCCAGGGTCACCGGCGCGGCGAGGACGAGGAAGATCGGCGCCACCATCGAGAGCAGCATGTGGCTGACCATGTGGGCGCTGAACAGCAGGTGCGAGTAGGCGCCCAGTCCGCCGCACGTCGAGTACAGGACGACGGCGAGCCCGACGTACCACGACACCGCTCGGCCGACCGGCCACGCGTCGCCTCGCCGGTGCAGCATGCGCAGGCCGATGGCGTAGAGGATCCCGGCCGTCAGCACGCCGGTGAGGAAGAAGCCGTCGATCTGGAACTCGGTGACGAACCGCATCGGCGCAGGGCGGGGCGGCGGGTCGAAGCCGATGACCGAGCGCAGCACGTCGAGGTCGACCGTGGCGTCGGAGCCCTCGTCCAGCGGCGCCGGCGTGGGCGTGCGCCCGAGCGCCACAGCGAGTCCGACAGCGGCGGCCATGACGAGCAGCTCGGCCGCAGCGAGGCGTACGAACGCGCGCCGGTCGCTGCCGAACCGCGGCAGCGTCACCGCCCGGTGACGGGCGCCCGCCGCCACCAGTGCGAAGAACAGCGCGGCCTTGAAGAGCACGAGGCCGCCGTAGGCGGTGTCGAGCAGCGCCGGCCAGGTCGCGAGCCGCACTGCCGCGTTGACGATGCCGCTGACGCCGACCGCGACCGCCACCCAGAGTGCCAGCGTGCTGAAGCGCGTCGCCGCGACCTGGAGTGCCCGGCTCTCCGGCGAGCGGCGCCACACCCACAGCAGCACGCCGAGACCACCGACCCAGAGAGCGAGGGCCACGACGTGGACGACCAGGCTCGAGATCGCGAGCATGTGCTGGCCCGCGGCGGCAGAGTGCCCGGTCAGCAGCGGCGGCACCAGCGTGGCCACGGCGAGCGCGAGCAGCGCCAGCGCCCGACCGGCGGTGAAGGTGAACCGCGCGGCCACGGCGAGCACGACGGCCATCAGGACCTGCACGACCAGCGCACGTGCCTGCGGCACCTGGTCCATCGTCGCGCGGAAGACCCGCGGCTGGAGCACGTCGGCCACCGGGCGGCCGAGGATGTCGGAGGTGGTGAGCGCGAACTCCACCAGGCTGGACACCGCCCACACGCCCCCGGCGAGCGAGGCGAGGCGCACACCGCTGAAGCCGCTGCCCGTGAGCCGGCCCTCGCGGTTGGGCAGCAGGACGGCGGCGCCGAGCAGGAGCCCGACCGCCGCGATGCCGGCGGCGTCGCTGAGCAGCCGCGTGACCAGCAGCCCCCAGCCCACGAGCGGCCCGGAGCTCGGTACGCCTGGGGTCGACCCGTGCGGGTCGCCGCCGCCCACGAGGGCCGAGACGAGCAGCACCGCGAGGGCGACCGCCGCGGCCGGCGGGCCCCACGGCCGCTCCTGGCGGGCGGTGCCCGCAGCCGGGTCGGTGCGAGGGCCGGGGCTCGGCGCGGTGGGAGCAGACATGTCGCCTCAAGCATGCCCCCTCGTGGGGTGCGCGGGCGATGTGAGCTGCGCCCCCCTAGGGTTGAGGCCATGTCCGAGCGGCTTGTGTGGATCGACTGCGAGATGACCGGTCTCGACCTGGGGCGCGACGCCCTCGTCGAGATCGCGGCCCTCGTCACCGACAGCGACCTGACGATCCTGGGCGACGGCGTCGACGTCGTCATCCGGCCGCCCGACGGCGTGCTCGAGCACATGCCCGACGTGGTCCGCGAGATGCACACCGCCTCCGGCCTCCTCGACGAGCTCGAGGGCGGCGTGACCCTCGCCGACGCCGAGGCCCAGGTGCTCGCCTACCTGCGCGAGCACGTCCCCGACGCGCGCAAGGCGCCGCTGGCCGGCAACTCGGTGAGCACCGACCGCGGCTTCATCGCCCGCGACATGCCGGCGCTCGACGCCTTCATGCACTACCGCATCGTCGACGTGTCGAGCATCAAGGAGCTCGCGCGCCGGTGGTACCCCCGCGCCTACTTCAACTCGCCGAAGAAGGCCGGCGGCCACCGCGCGCTCGCCGACATCCACGAGAGCATCAACGAGCTGCGCTACTACCGCGAGGCCGTGTTCGTCCCCCAGCCCGGGCCCGACACCGACACCACGCGGGCCATCGCGGCGAAGTACGAGGCACCCGCGCAGCCGACGTCCGGCTGACCGCTACACTTCTCTCCGGCGCGGCCCCCACCGGCGCGCCCATGGTGGGTGTAGCTCAGCTGGTAGAGCACCGGGTTGTGATCCCGGTTGTCGCGGGTTCGAGCCCCGTCACTCACCCCACCCGAGCCCCCGTGGCCGACGTGCGGACCTCCGCGCGCGGCGACGGGGGCTCGCTCGTCCCGTGGCCCTACTCTCGTGCCCGAACGGGGTGGGGCGAGGCGGAGGGGCCGAGGACATGGAGCTGGTCGAGTGGGACGCGCGCGTCTACGACTCGCTGCCGCTGCCGCACGAGCACTGGGGCCGCGCGGTGGTCGAGCGCCTGGCGCTCACCGGTGACGAGACGGTCCTCGACATCGGCTGCGGCTCCGGCCGCGACGCCGGGCTGCTGCTCGAGCGGCTGCCGCGCGGGCAGGTCGTGGCGGTCGACGGCTCGGTGCACATGCTCGAGCAGCTGCGGGCCACGATCGGCGACGACCCGCGGGTGACCGCCGTGCAGTCGGACCTGCGTCAGCCCTTCACCCTCGACGAGCCGGCCGACGCCGCCATCAGCGTCGCGACCCTGCACTGGGTGCCCGACATCGACGTCGTCTTCCGCAGCCTGGCCGCCTGCTTGCGCCCGGGCGGCCGGTTCGTCGCCGAGTGCGGCGGGCGCGGCAACATCGCCGCCTTCCAGCACGCGCTGGCCGAGGTCACCGGCAGCAGCGACAGCGACATGTGGGAGTTCCGCGACGTCGACCAGACGCGCGACAGCCTGCTGACCGCCGGCTTCGTCGACGTCGAGGTCCGCCTGGTCGAGGACCCCGCACGCCTGGAGCGCGGCGAGCAGCTCGACACCTTCGTCGCGACGGTCCTGCTCGCCGCCCACCTGCACGACCTGCCGCCCGCTGAGCGACGGCCGTTCGTGCAGGCGGTCACCGCGCGGATGCCCGAGCCGGTGGTCGACTACGTGCGCCTCCAGCTCGAGGCGACCCGCGCCTGAGACGGCCTCAGATCGTCCGCGGGCTCCACGCCAGGGCCGCCGCGCCTGCCGCCAGCGCGGCCAGCAGCGCGAGACCCGTCGCGCCCGCGGCCACGCCGTGCCGCTCGGTGGTGTAGCCGACCTGGCTGCCGATGTCGTCGTAGACGCCCTCGAGCTCCTTGCCGCTGGCGGCCTGGTACGCCTGCCCGTGCGTCACGTCGGCGAGCTCGGCGAGCGCCGGACCGTCGACCGGCACGCGGACGAAGCCGTCCTGCACCCGCACGATGCCGTCCGGGGTGCCGTAGGCGATCGTCGAGACGGGTACGCCTGCGGCCAGCGCCTGCTGCTCGACGTCGGGCAGCGTGCGCCCGGTCGTGTTGGCGCCGTCGGAGAGCAGCACGACCCGGGCGGGCGCCGCGGCGGTCCCGCGCGCACCCGGCACCGCGGCGATGGCGTCGAGCGACGAGGCGACCGCGTCACCGATCGCGGTGCCGTTGCCGAGCTGCAGCGTCGCGATCGCGTCCTCGACCTTCTGGTGGTCCTGGGTGGGTGCGACGACGGTGTCGGCCACGCCGCTGAAGGCGACCAGCCCGACGTTGAAGCGGGCCGGCAGCCCGGAGACGAACTGCGACGCGGCCGACTTCGCGGCGCTGAGACGGTCGGGGCTCACGTCGGTCGCGGCCATGGAGAGCGAGACGTCGAGGGCGACGACGACGGTCGCCCGCTCGCGCGCGACCTTCACCTCGGCGGTCGGGGCGGCGAAGGCAGCGGTGGCGCCCGCGAGCGAGACGAGCATGGCGGCGGCCACGACGTGGCGCCGCCAGCCCAGCTTGGGCAGCGAGGCCATCAGCGCGCTGAGACCGGGCAGCACCACGGCATCGCGCGAGCGGCGCCGCTGCAGCAGCGCGTAGGCGACCCCGAGCACCACCACGAGCGCCAGCAGCAGCAGACGCCCTGGGTGGTCGAAGGCGAGGCCGTGCATCAGGTCCTCCGGGTGGTGGGTGCGAGACCGACGCGACGGCGGCGTACGAGGTGGCGGGCGAGCTGCGGCAGCCAGTCGTCCTCGGTGCGCACCACGAGGTGCGACGCACCGGCGTCGCGCACGGCGGCGGCCTGGGCCGCGAGCCGCGCTGCGGCGGCCTCTGCGTACCTCGCCCGCGTGCGGGCGTTGGTGGCGAGCTCGACCTCGCGGCCGGAGTCGGGGTCGACCAGGCGCAGCACGCCGACGTCGGGCAGCTCGCGCTCCCGCCGGTCGACGAGCTGGGCGACGATCACGTCGTTGCGGGCGGTGAGGTGGCGCAGCGGCCGGTGCCACGACTCGACCGGGTCGAGCAGGTCGCTGACCACGACCACGAGCCCTCTCCGGCGCTGGCGCACCGCGGCGGCGCGGAGCCCTGCTGCGAGGTCGGGCGCTCCCGCGCCGGCCGTCGTCGCGCGCGGCTGGCGCAGCAGCGCGCTCAGGGTGGAGTAGGCGCCCAGCGCCCCTCCGCGCGGCGGCAGGGAGTGCAGCCCGTCCTCGCCGATCAGCAGCGCGCCCGTGCGGTCGCCCGGTCCCTTCGCCAGGTGGAGGAAGGCCGCGGCCACCGCGATGGCCACCTCGCGCTTCTCGGCGGTCGCGGTGCCGAACGACATCGAGGCCGACAGGTCGACGACCAGCATCGACTCGAGCTCGCGCTCGGCGATCGTCGTGCGCACGTGGGTCTCCGACGTGCGCGCGGTGACCGCCCAGTCGATGCGCCGCACGTCGTCGCCGGGCACGTAGGCCCGAGCGTCGGCCGGCTCGCTGCCGAGCCCCAGCCGGTGGCCGAGGTGCTCGCCCTGCAGCAGCCCGTCGAGGCGGCGCGCGACCTGCAGCGAGAGCCGCTTGACGGTCGAGGGCGCCACCAGCGGCGGCGGGGGCAGCGTGGGGCTCATGCGACCGAGGCGTCCGCGGCGTGCTGCAGCGAGCTCTGCGCGGGGGCCACCACCGGCTGCGCGACGACCGAGAGCGCGCGCTCGATGACCGTGCGGGCCGGCACCGCGTCGGCGAGGGCGTCGTAGGTCAGCACGATGCGGTGCGAGAGCACGTCGACGGCCAGGTCGGCGACGTCGGCGGGCAGGACGTAGGGGCGTCCGCGCAGCAGCGCCAGCGCCCGCGCGCCCTGCACCAGGCCGAGCGAGCCGCGCGGCGAGGCGCCGTTGGCGATGAGCGGCGCGAGGTCGGGCGCGTGCCACGCGACGGGGTCGCGGGTGACCATGACCAGGCGCACGGCGTACTCGGCGACGGCGTGGTGCACGAAGACGCGGTCGGCCTCGGCCTGCGCGGCGACCAGCTGCTCGGTCTCCATGACCTGCTCGGCGACCGGCTTGGCCACCGACATCCGGCGCACGATCTCGAGCTCCTCGGCCATGGTCGGGTGCGGCACGTCGACCTTCAGCAGGAAGCGGTCGCGCTGGGCCTCGGGGAGCGTGTAGACGCCCTCGTTCTCGATGGGGTTCTGCGTCGCCAGGACGAGGAACGGGTTCGGCAGCTTGTACGTCGTGCCGCCGATGGACACCTGCCGCTCGGCCATCACCTCGAGCAGCGCGGACTGCACCTTGGCGGGCGCCCGGTTGATCTCGTCGGCGAGCACGAGGTTGGCGAAGACGGGGCCGAGCTCGGTGTCGAAGCGCTCCTGGCTGGGGCGGTAGACCCGGGTGCCGACGATGTCGGAGGGCACGAGGTCGGGGGTGAACTGCAGGCGCGCGGACGTGCCGCCGACGACCTTGCCGAGCGTCTCGACGGCCAGCGTTTTGGCGACGCCGGGCACGCCCTCGAGCAGCACGTGGCCGCGCGAGAGCAGCGCCACGAGCATGCGCTCGACCATGCGGTCCTGGCCGACGATGACCTTCTTGATCTCCATGACCACCTGCTCGAGCAGGTCGCTGGTCTCGGTCCGCTCGTGGGGGTGGTGCAGGCTCATCGGGGTCTCCTCGGGAGGGTGCGGGCGGGGCGGGTCGGTGCGGGCGTCACAGCAGCCGGCCCGACCAGATCAGCGAGGACGCGGCGACGAGGGCGAGCAGGCCGAGCCCGGCTCCGGCGAAGGCGGTGGAGACGTCCTTGCGCTCGGTGCGGGTCACCACCTGCGTGCCGATGTCGGAGTAGACCTGCGAGAGCCGGTCGGCGTCGGCGGCCCGGTAGGCGGTGCCGCCCGTGCCGTCGGCCACCTGCTGCAGCGCGCTGTAGTCGACCGGGGCCGTGACCTGCCGGCCGTCGAAGACCTTGCCCTCGCCGCTCTCGGTGCCGAGCGCGATCGTCGACACGGCCACCTGGGCGTCGGCGACGTCCTGGATGGCGGACTCGAGCGGGCTGCCGGTGGTGTTGCCGCCGTCGGAGAGCAGCACGAGGCGGGCGGCGGGCGGGCTGCCGTCGTCCTTCGTCGCCCCGGCGGAGGCGAGGTCGCGCAGCGCGGCGTCGAGCGAGAGCTCGAGCGCGTCGCCCATCGCCGTGCCGCCCTTCATCGTCAGGGTGTCGACGGCGGCCGCGACCTGCTCGTGGTCGGAGGTGGGCGCGGCGACCAGCGCCGCGGTGGCGTTGTAGCCGACCAGGCCCACGTCGATCGTCGAGGGCAGCTTGCGGATGAACTCCTTGGCCGTCTCCTTGGCCGCCGCGAAGCGGTTGGGGCTCACGTCGTCGACCTCCATCGAGGTCGAGGTGTCGAGCGCGATCATGACGACGGCGTGCTGGTGGCCGACCTTCGCCTCGACGCTGGGCCGCGCGAACCCGGTGGTCAGCACGAGCACCGCCACGCCGAAGACCGCCGCCAGCACGCGCCGTGGCCAGGCGGAGGCGCGAGGCGCGGCGGAGGCGCGCAGGGCGGGCACCGCGTACGCGTCGGTGCCGCGCCGCCGGCGCGCGGCCAGCACGGCGGCCGCGACCACGAGCGCGACGAGCCCGAGCAGCGCCCAGAGCCGGCCGGGCGCCTCGAGCGAGAAGGAGGAGGGCACGGGACCACTCTGCGGCACGAGGCTGACAGCCCGCTGGTCAGATCCTGTGTAGTTCCTGGGAGCGGGCGCGTGGCATGCTCCGGAGCCATGAGCAGCGCCGCATGAGGTACGTCTTCGGCGCCGTCGGCGTCGCGGCGGCAGCGCTCGCCGTGGTGCAGGCCTGGTCGGCCGTCACGGGGCGCGACCTGCTCGGGGGCGACCGTCCGCGCCGTCCCGTGGTCGTGCGCCGGCAGGCGGCCCTGGCGGTCGTCGTGCTCGCGTGGCTCGCCTGGTTCGCCCTCTCGCTCGCGGTGGGCTGACGACGCCGACGGACAACGATGCCTGTCGTTGTTGAGAAAACCGCACGCTCGGGGATTGACCGGCGCCGACGAGGGCAGAAGCCTCCCAGGAACCTCAGGGAGGAGGCGCCCGTGTCGACGACCCTGGAAGGCAGCGCGGTCCACTCCGCGACCCGTCCGGACGTGGTCCGGCGGGATTCGCTGGGCAGCAGGGGCCGGGTCATCGACCTGCGGCGCCCGGCGAGCAGCGTGCCCGCGCCCGGGCACCACTCCGTCACCGTCGTCCGCGAGCAGGAGAGCCGCACCAAGCGCCTGCGCGTCGCCCTCGGCCGCGACGCCGAGAGCCCGCTCATGTGGCAGCGCGTGGCCGAGGCGGTCCTCGCCGCCCGGCCCGGCGACGTCGTGCTCGTCGACGTCGGCGAGCTGCCCGAGCTGGGCGCCGACCTCGTCGAGTTCCTCCGCTACGCCGACTACGTGCTGGCCCGCCGGGGCGGCACCTTCGTGATCGAGCCCGCCACGTCGGGCGTCTTCACGCACCTGCGCTTCGGCGCCTGACGCTCGCTACGCCTCCTCGGCGTAGGAGGCCGCGTTCCGCCCGAGCGCCTTCGCGCGGTACATCTGGCTGTCCGCGAGGTCGAGCAGGGCGGCGACCTCGGCCTCAGCGGTGATCCGGGCGAGCCCGATGCTCACCGTCACCCCCACGTCGACGGTGCCCTCGCGCACCGGCTGGGCCACAGCAGTGCGGATCCGCTCGGCGAGCGCGAGCGCGTCCTGCTGCGAGACGTCCTCGGCGACCACGACGAACTCGTCGCCGCCGAGCCGGGCCACCACGTCGCTGTCGCGCACCTCTCCCGCGATGCGCCGCGCGACCGCCACGAGCACCAGGTCGCCGGTCGAGTGGCCGTAGGTGTCGTTGACCGCCTTGAAGCCGTCGAGGTCGCAGAACAGCACCGCACCGGTGCGTCCGGTGCGCCGGGCGCGGTCGACGGCCTTGACGAGCCGGCGCTCGATCGTGTCGCGGTTGGGCAGCCCGGTGAGCGGGTCCTGGCGGGCGCGCCGGCGGAGGTCGATCTCGACCCGGCGCCGCTCGGTGACGTCCTCGACCTGGTCGAGCGCTCGGACCGAGTGCGCCGTGGCGGCGACGACCGCCGTGGTCACCTCGACCCAGGTGTCGTCGCCGCCCGGGCGCGCGATGCGCAGCTCCCTGCGCTCCAGGGGGCGGGCGTCGGGGTCGGCCCGCACCAGCTCGAAGAGCCGGCGGCGCACGGCGAGCTCCTGCTCCAGGTCGTCGGGGTGCACCAGCTCGAGGGCGACGCCCGACTGCAGCTCGTCGACGCTGCGCCCGAGCAGGCTGGCGAGACGCGCGTTGACGCGCTCGTAGACCGCCGAGCCGTCGTCGGTGAGCACCAGCATCCCCATGCCGACCCCGGCGCCGTCGAAGGCGAGCCGGAACGACTCCTCCTGCTCGCGCAGCTGCTCCTCGTTGCGGCGCAGCTGCTCGATGAGCCGGGCGTTCTCGATCGCGATGCCCGCCTGGGTCGAGAAGATCTCGAGCAGCTCGCGCTGCAGCGGCCCGGGACGCCGCCGGTCGCGCGGCAGGTCGACCGAGAGCATGCCGATCAGCGTGCCGTCAGCGGCGTAGAGGGGCGAGAACAGCGCGTCCATCGGGTGCCAGGCGGTCGGGTCGACCGAGACCTCGATGTCGGGCACCCAGCCGGTCAGCTGGTCCGGCGGCAGCGCGTCGTGCGGCACGAAGCGCAGGTTGCCCCACGCCTCGGCGACGGAGAACTCGGTGTCGTAGGTGTCGCGGTCGTGGCGCGAGCCCAGCAGCGCCTCGCGCGCCTGCTCGGAGCCCGAGACGGCCACCGTCTCGAAGCTGCCGTCCTCGTCGACCACGTTGAGCACCGCGATCTCGAAGCCGACGCCCTCGACGACGCCGTCGCACACCGTCTGCAGCGCGTCGGCCAGCGTGCGCGCCTCGCTCATGGCGCGCACGACGCCGTAGAGGCTGCGCAGCGCGGCGATCGGCAGCTCGTGCCGGCTCGGCGACGAGCCGTCGCGCGCCTCGAGGCTGCTCACGCGCGGAAGACTACCCGTGACGGACGAAACGGGGGCTTCCCACCGATGCCGGGCAGGCGTACAACAGCGGGCATGGGCCTCCGCGCGGCCTTGGCCGTCACCGCCACCCTCGCCCTCTGCGCCGTCGGCGCCGCCACCCCTGCTGGCGCCGCACCTGCCTCGCGCCCCTCGGGCCCCTACGTCAACCCCGTGCTGCACGGGGTGGCGGACACCTTCGCCGACCCCTCGGTGATCAGGGGCAAGGACGGCTGGTGGTACGCCTACGGCACCTCCGACCCGCTGCGCGAGGGCGAGGGGACCCCGCACTGGCTGCCGATCGTGCGGTCGAAGGACCTGGTGCGCTGGACCCACGTCGGCGACGCCTTCACCGCCACCACCCTGCCGTCGTGGGCGGACACGGCCCCGGGGCTCGGGCTGTGGGCGCCGGACATCCGCTACGTCGACGGCGAGTACCGCCTCTACTACGTCGTCACCCAGACGACCGTCAGCCCCGACCGCGACGACAACGCCATCGGCATGGCCACCGCGCCGACACCGGCCGGGCCGTGGACCGACTCCGGGGCACCGGTCGTGGCGCCGCGGGGCAACGGCGGGCCGGGCAACTACCTCTGGACGTTCGACCCCGACGTGGTCACCGACGCCGACGGCAGCCAGCACATCGTCTACGGCTCCTACTACGGCGGCCTCTGGACCGCGCCGCTCGACCCCTCGGGCCGGCGCACGACCGGGCCGGCGACCCAGATCGCCATCGACAACAAGTTCGAGGGCGCCTACCTCGTGCACCGCTCCGGCTGGTGGTACCTGTTCGCCTCCACCGCCAACTGCTGCGCCGGGCCGACCACCGGCTACAGCGTCCAGGTGGGGCGCTCGCGCAGCATCACCGGCCCCTTCGTCGACGCGCAGGGCATCTCGCTGATGGCCTCCCGCACGGGCGGCACGCCGGTGCTGCGCCAGAACGGCAACCGCTGGATCGGCACGGGGCACAACGCGCTGCTCACCGACCTCACCGGTCAGGACTGGATCGTCTACCACGCCATCGACCGCGGCGACCCGTGGCTCGACGAGCCGGGCGGCATCAACCAGCGGCCGATGCTCATGGACCGGCTCGACTGGGTCGGCGGCTGGCCGGTCGTCGACGGGGGCGCTGGGCCGAGCGACTCGAGGGAGCGGCCACCGGTCGTCGTGGGCAACGGGTCGACCGACGTCAGCACCGGGTTCTCGAGGTGGCGCGGCAGCGCCGGGTGGCAGGTGCGCTCGGAGCGCGACTCCGGTGCGTACGCGGTGGCGCCGGCCCCCGCGTCACTGCTGTTCCCCACGGGCAGCGCCCGGGCGCGCGTCGAGGCCGACGTGCGCGGCACCGCGACCACCGCGCTCACGGTGCGGGCCGAGCGCGGCGGCTGGGCCGTGTCTGCGCGGCTGGTGCCCTCGACGTCCCGCCTGGAGCTGGTCGCCGGCGGACGCAGGACCTCCGTCGCCCTCCCGGCCGGCTTCGCGGTGGAGGCGTGGCACTCGGTGGTGCTGCAGGTGAAGGGCACCACGGCGTACGCAGACGTGAGCAGTGCCCGCCTCGGCGACCCGGTCGCGACGCTGACCCTGCCCGCCGCTGCGCCGACTGGCTCCGGCTGGTACTCCGGCGGCGTCGTCGGCACGGCCGGCTCGACGGTCGACAACATCAGCGCCCTGCCGATCCCGTCGCGACCGCTCGAGCTCGAGCCGCCCCTGCGGCTCGGCAGGCTCGACGCCTCGCGCAGCGACGAGTTCACCGGCTCCGCGATCGACCCCTCGTGGACGCAGGAGGGCGGGCCGGTGCCCGCCACGGTCAGCGGCGGCTCGCTGGTGTGGCCGACCGAGGCCGGCGACCTCGTCGGTCCTGGCGACGGCGGCACCTCGCTGCTCCTGCGCGACGTGCCCGGCGCCCGGTGGGTCGTCGAGACCAAGCTCACCAACGACTTCGGGGTCGACACCGTCCGCAACTTCCAGCAGGGCGGCCTGGTGGTCTACGCAGGTCCGGACGAGTTCGTGCGCCTGTCGAACGTCGCGATCTTCAACACCCGGCAGGTCGAGTTCGGGCAGGAGCGCTCGTTCGCCGGGCTGCTGTCGTGGGGCGGCAGCATCGTCGGCCCGCCCGGGGCGACGACCTGGCTGCGCATCGCGTCGCGGGCGTCGGGCTCCGAGCGGCTGCTGACGGCGTACAGCAGCAACGACGGAGCGACGTGGGTGCGCGGCGCCACCTGGACGCTGCCGCTCGCGGACCCCGTACGCGTCGGCCTGCTCTCGCAGTCCGGCGCCGGTGGGCTGGTGAGCTTCGACTGGTTCTGCGTCTACCGCTGAGTCAGGCTTGGAGCCCCCGGCCCACGATGAGCGGGTCAGGGGTGCCGACGACGGAGGCGTCCTTGCCGTCGTAGTCGAAGCGGTCGAGCACGTGGCGCATCGCCTCGAGCCGAGCGCGCTTCTTGTCGTTGCTCTTGACGACGATCCAGGGCGCGTCGTCGGTGTCGGTGTGGAGGAACATCGCCTCCTTGGCCTCGGTGTAGTCGTCCCACTTGTCGAGCGAGGCGAGGTCCATCGGGGAGAGCTTCCACTGGCGCACCGGGTCGACCTGCCGGATGAGGAAGCGGGTGCGCTGCTCGGCCTGCGACACCGAGAACCAGAACTTGACCAGGTGGATGCCCGAGCGCACGAGCATGCGCTCGAGCTCGGGAGCCTGGCGCATGAACTCGGCGTACTCCGCCGGCGTGCAGAAGCCCATGACGCGCTCGACGCCGGCGCGGGTGTACCAGCTGCGGTCGAACAGCACGATCTCGCCGGCGGCCGGCAGGTGGGCGATGTAGCGCTGGAAGTACCACTGCGTGCTCTCGCGCTCGCTCGGCTTCTCCAGCGCCACGACCTGCGAGCCGCGCGGGTTGAGGTGCTCTGTGAACCGCTTGATCGTGCCGCCCTTGCCCGCGGCGTCGCGGCCCTCGAAGGCGATGACCAGCTTCTCGCCGCTCGCCTTGACCCACTTCTGCAGCTTGAGCAGCTCGATCTGGAGCAGCCGCTTCTCGCGCTCGTAGTCCTTGCGCGGGAGCCGCTCGTCGTAGGGGTATCCCTCGCGCCAGGTGTCGACCGGCTCGCCGTCGGCACGCAGCAGCACCGGGTCGTCGTCATCGTCGTCGTCGACGCGCAGGCCGTGCAGGGCCGGGTCGAGCGCGAGCTGCGTCATGCCGAGATGCTTCCCCGTCGGGCGTGCCCGGCCACCTGTCGGCGGGTCACTTGCCGAGGATCGTCCACAGGCCGAGCGCGATCCCGCCGACCACGACGGCGAAGCAGAGCACCGCGACGGCGAGGCCGAGCGGCGTGCCCTTGCGGCCCGCGGAGCCCTCGACGAGCTGGCCCTCGTAGGCCGAGAGGCCGACCAGCCCGACGGAGAAGACCGCCACGAGGCCGGCGCCGATGAGGACGCTGGCCAGCAGCACCTGGCCGAGCGCGCTGAAGTCGATGTAGTCGCTCACGATGCCGCCCTCAGACCTTCGCCAGCGCGCGCTGGGGCGCGGCGGGAGCCGCGGGCTTCCGGGCCTCCCAGTCGTCGTTCACGTTCGTGTGGTCGACCGGGCTGCGGCGCGAGGCGAGGAAGAACGCCGCCGCGCAGGCGGCGAGCACGAGCGCCATCACGACGACGCCCGCGGTTCCGCCGATGAGGTGCGCACCGGCGTACGCGACGCCTCCGACGACCGCTGCCGCCGGCAGCGTCAGCACCCAGCCGAGCGCCATGCGCCCGGCGAGGCTCCAGCGCACCTGCGCGGCGCGCTTGCCGACGCCCGAGCCGAGGATCGAGCCGGAGACCACGTGCGTGGTCGAGAGCGGGTAGCCGAAGTGCGAGGAGGCGAGGATCACCGAGGCCGAGGATGCCTCGGCGGCGAAGCCCTGCGGGGTCTCGATCTCGACCAGGCCCTTGCCCAGCGTGCGGATGACGCGCCAGCCGCCGAGGTAGGTGCCGACGCTGATGGCGACCGCGCAGGAGGCGATGACCCACATCGGGGTGTCGGCGCCCTTGCCCAGGTCGTGGTTGGCGACCAGCGCGAGCGTGATGATGCCCATCGTCTTCTGCGCGTCGTTGGTGCCGTGCGCGAGCGAGACGAGCGAGGCGGAGCCGATCTGCGCGACGCGGAAGCCGCGCGTGCGGATCCCGTCGTTGACGCGGCGGGTGATGAGGTAGGCGGCGAACGTCCCGATCGCGGCAACCAAGCCCGCGGCGAACGGCGCCAGCAGCGCGGGGATGATCACCGACTTGAGGATGCCCTTGCCGAGCACCGCGTCGGCGCCGGCCGCGATGAACGTCGCGCCGACGACGCCTCCGATGAGGGCGTGCGAGGAGCTCGACGGCAGGCCGAGGTACCAGGTCAGCAGGTTCCACAGGATCGCGCCCGCCAGGCCGGCGAACACGATCGGCAGCGTGACCACGTCCTGGTCGACGATGCCCTTGGCGATCGTCGCGGCGACGGTCAGCGACAGGAACGCTCCGACGAAGTTGAGGACGCCCGCGAGCGCCACCGCCACCTTCGGCTTGAGCGCGCCGGTCGCGATCGAGGTGGCCATCGCGTTGGCGGTGTCGTGGAAGCCGTTGGTGAAGTCGAACCCCAACGCCGTGACCACCACGGTGGCCAGCAGCAGCGTGTCCGCGTCCATCGTTCCTCTGTCTCTCTGGGGCAGGTGTCGGGGCCAACCTCCCCCGCCGCAGCCCGCCAGGACAGCCCTGGCGCCACTCGTTCACCGACTGTTCATCAACCGAGCCGGGCGTTCCCGGACGAGTGGCGCGTGTCGGTTCGGGGTAGCGACTCCACGGGCGTGATCGCGATGGGTGATCATGCTGTCTCCGGTCCCTGACAGAAGGAGTCCTCATGGCCCTCGATGACGACAGCATCACCAGCGACAGCGGCGCCGAAGGTCCCGCGGACGGCGGCGCGTCCGGCGTCCCCGGCCAGCAGGACGGTGGCGCTGACGGCGGCGCCGACAGCGGTGCCGAGGGTCCCGCCGACGGCGGCGCGTCCGGCCAGCCGGGCCAGCACGACGGCGGCGCCGACGGCGGGGCTGACGGTGGCGCGGACGGCGGTGCCGACGGTGGTGCCGACGGCGGCGCTGACGGCGGCGCCTGAGCCCGTCGCATGACGCTGGTGGACGACGCTGAGCGCCGGGTGGGGTCCGACCCCCACCCGGCGCTGCAGCGCGTGCTGCCGCTCGACGTGGACTCCTTCGCCGAGGACTACTGGGGCCGGCAGGCGCTGCTGGCCCGCGCCGCCTCGCTGCCCGGCGGAGTGGGCGGCTTCAGCGACCTGCTGAGCCTCGACGCGGTCGACGAGCTGCTCTCCGAGCGCGGCCTGCGCACCCCCTTCATCCGGGTGGCGAAGGACGGGCAGGTCATCGACCCTTCGCGCTGGACCGGCTCCGGCGGCGCGGGCGCCGAGATCGCCGACCAGGTGCGCGACGACGCCCTGCTCGGCCTGTTCGCCGACGGCGCCTCGATCGTGCTGCAGGGTCTCCACCGCAACCACCCGCCGCTCGTCGCGTTCGCCAGCGCGCTGGCCGCCGAGCTCGGCCACCCGGTGCAGGTCAACGCCTACGTCACGCCGCCGCAGTCGCGCGGCTTCGACGCCCACTACGACGTGCACGACGTCTTCGTGCTCCAGGTCGCCGGCGAGAAGCGCTGGCGCATCTCGCGGCCCGTGCTCGAGTCGCCCCTGCGCTCGCAGGTGTGGACCGACCGGCGGGCCGCTGTGGCCGAGCGCGCCGCCGAGGAGCCCTTCCTCGACGAGGTGCTGCGCCCGGGCGACGCGCTCTACCTCCCCCGCGGCTGGCTCCACGCCGCCGAGGCGCTGGGCGACGTCTCCGCCCACATCACCGTCGGCATCCACACGGTGACGCGGTACGCGGTGGCCGAGGCCCTGACGGCGCTGGCCGCGCGCTCCCCCGAGCTGCGCCGATCCCTGCCGCTCGGCGTCGACGTCGCCGACCCAGCCGCCGTGCAGGAAGAGGTCGCCGCGACGCTCGAGGCGCTCGCGGCCGCCGTCCGCGAGGTGCCTGCCGCTGACGTCGCCGAGCGGCTGCGCCGCAGCGTCTGGCCGAAGAGCCGGCCGGCGCCGATCGCTCCGCTCGCCCAGGCGGCCGCGGCGCGGTCGGCTACGGGCACCACAGCCGTACGTCTGCGCGACGCCCTCCGCGCGCAGCTGCGGCCGGCCGGTGACTCGGTCCAGCTCGTGCTGCCCGGTCGGTCGCTGACGTTGCCGGCGGACACCGCGGCGGCTGTCGACGCGCTGCTGAGCGGGGAGACGTTCCTCGCCGCTGAGCTGCCCGGGCTGGACGAGGCCGACGGGGTGGTGCTGGTGCGTCGGCTGCTGCGCGAAGGAGTGGTCGTCCCGGCCGAGGGCTGACCCGATCGGGTGGTCTATTGCGTAGTCGGGCATGCACCAAGCGTGAGCGGGGATCCCTCCACTCGACCGGCGCATCAGTGCGGCACTTCGACGACCGAGGGATATGCCATGGGGGCAACGACTCTTGAGAAGACCAGCCGTCCGGCCACGGAGCTCTGCATGCAGCTCCTGGCCGCCGGGATCCCGCTGTCGCTGATCTGCGACCTGACCGATGTCGACGGGCCGAGCTCGCGCGACATCCTCGAGCACGAGGGGCGCCCCGAGCTCGCTTGGTGGGCCGCTGGCTAGGGCCTGGCCGGGCGGGCCCACGGACCCTGGTAATGTTCTGCCCGCGCGCCGCTAGCTCAACTGGCAGAGCAGCGGACTCTTAATCCGCGGGTTGGGGGTTCGATTCCCTCGCGGCGCACCCGTTGACCTGCGGCGATGTCCTTCTGGGCATCGCCGCAGGTTTGTTTCGGTGCCCGGTCCGCTCAGGCGCGTCCACGCCGCTAGCGTCTAGCCATGATCGACCTGAGCAGGGCAACCACCGAGCTGGTCTTCGGCGGTTCTCGTCATGACCCTCCGCCGAACAGCTCCCGGGAGCTGCTCGCCGACGGCTTGGTGCACGCCGACTTCGACGACCCGGACTGGGTCTACCTCGTGCAGGTCACGCAGGTGCCACGGGTCCGGCTGTCGGTGCCGGAGTCGGTCGTCGGCCATGTCGAAGGCGCCGACGTCTACCTCGTCACAGCCTCTGTCGCGAACCACCTGACGCTGGAGCTCATCGGTCGGGAGCCAGCTGGTGAGCCGATCCTCAGCGAGTACGTCGCTGCCTCCGCCACATGGCACGAGACGTTCTCGAGGGACGACCCCGTCGACCCTCCGAGGTGGCCGGCGGAGCGTCTCACCGAGGTGAGCATGACGGTGACCGACGACCGGGGCACGGCCTACCGCTTGGGCTCCGCGCAGGCTGGTGGCGAAGACGCCCCCTGGCGCTACATCGCGCGCTTCCGGCCGCCGACCCCGCCAGACGCGCGAACGCTGCACCTCCACTTCGAGTCCCCCGACGGCTCCAGCTGCACGGTCGACCTGCCCGCCTCCACCTCTGAACCAGGCGCAAGACGCTGAAACGTCGCACGGCGATTTCGGACGCCTGAGCCGGCGCGACCGCCTAGACCAGTCAGCGTTTTCCGCTCTTGCCGATGGTCGGATGACGACCGCACGCCCCGCGCACAGCCGGCGGGAAGCTCCAGACGTAGTGACATGCTCGGCCGATGCGCCCGCCGAATCAGCTCGTCCTCTTCTGCGCAGGGATCCTCGTTGCGCTGCTCGTCTCGTATGTGTCTGATGCCGTCGGTTGGCCTACTTGGGTGCGTGCTGTCCTCTTCGGCGGTGTCGTCGGCGCCACAGCGATGGCGGTCATTCGCCGGCGCTCCGACCACCGGCCGCACTAGTTCCGATCAGGCAGCCTAACCACGCTCTGGCTAGGCAGGCGCCGCCGACTTCGCGGTCCTGCCGAGAAGCGCAAAGCGGCATTGGTTGCAAGGGATGCCGCGGTCCGGAAGGTCATGCAGAGCGGAGTTCAAGCCCGGAGCCGAACGTTCCATCTCGAGGCCTGGCTGGTGACCCTCAGATCTTGTGCCATATGAAGTGCCTAAGCGGGCATTTTCACCCGTGGGCTTACGGGACAGCGGCCCGAGCGCCATCTCCAAGGTGCGTCAGCAACGGCGAGTGGTCCGGCGAGCACTCCTCGGCTGCCTGTCCGGCGAGTCTTGCCAGCGAGCCGCTTGGGGGGCATCCTTCAGCATGGGCATGGGGGCACGGTCACGAGCCATCTGCTTTGCCTTCGCAAGTGTGGCTGCCGCCACGACGCTTCCCGTGCCGGTCACGGCGCTGACGTCAAGCGCGCACCAGTCGACTGGTGTCGACCCGGCCAGGGAGTGGACTGGCACCATAACATTCAGCGGCGGTGCTGAAGTCGATGGCGCTGAGGCCCCAGGCAGTCACAGCACTGTCACTGAGGATCTGATGATGAGCGCAGCCCTGACACAGCAGAACAGCGGTGACGGCGCCGTGATAACCAAGATCCAAGTCCTGTCCGCCAGCGGTCATCAAAGCAAAACCGTCACATTTCCTTGCGCATCTCCCGAAGGCGCGGCGGAGACGGCGACCGCTTCAGCCACTGCAAGTCGGACGCCTACTCCTCCAGACGACAGCCAGCATTGGCAGGATCCTCCAGACGGCAGCGGCGGCCTCTCATACGATTGGATCCTGGGGCCGTCACAACTCCCAGTAGACCTGCACTTCGTGGGGGCTGGTTGCGACCAGCCGGACGCATGGGACGAGGGTAGCGCCATCACCTCGTGCGACTTGCTGCACATGCAGGGATCGTACAAACCGGCAGCGGACGTCATTGCAGGCTCCGCGGATCTTCACTACGGCGTAGACGCTTCCTGCCACGGCCATATAGCGTGGAGCTTCCGACCCTCATGCAGTCCCGCTCATGTCTTTGTCACTCTGCCCGCAATCGACATTTCTTACCACGACGCACTGAAATTGCTACGCGTTCGCTACGACCCGTTGCCGTTGGACTTCGCACCCGTGCAGCCGGCCCCTGACGCCACCTGTTCTTATAGCGGATCCGGAACACTAAATGTGCGTATCGGCATCGGCCCCTCGGTGATGCAGTTGTTCGAGGTGCTCATCCAAAGCAAGGCCACTGCCCACCTCGACATACTGAGACAGAATCCGGGGGCGCCGGACTGTCGGTGGCCCAATCCTGAGAACTCCACGAAGGTAGTCAGCAATTGCGTGGTCGGCGGATCAGGGGACTTGTATCTCCGTTGGCACACCGATGGATTCCATGAGATCTGGCACGCGGGCACCCAGTTCGGAGCCGAACTCTACAACTCGGGCCCCTTTACCTACTGCTACCGCGTGCACTCCGTCGACAAGCCATCAGACTTCATTCCGTTGGCCGAGTCGGACATTCACGTCACACTCACCCAACATCTCGGGTGGATCAGGCCGTTCTACGCCATACAGGAGCCGCCAAACCAGTTGCTGGTGAAGGACAAGCACGGCCATGGAACCGGCGCAACAAAGCGGGGTTCGTCAAGCGCGATTCCTTACTCCGTGTACCGTCGCGGGCGACGGGGCTGGTCCGGAGTCCTGCTCTTTGGGCCTCAGAACGCGGCTTACCGCGTGATCGTGACCGGCCCAGGAGGCTCACCGTACACGTTGGCTGTTGATGCCGTCGTTGCTCGGACTCGGGTGCCGGTAGTAGCGAAGCACTTCTTCAGGGGAGGACTTCCCCGGTCGGGAACCGTAATCTTCTGCGCCTGGAGTACCGCTCGGGTCTCGCGGTTGCCGTCGCATACGGCGTGCGGAACGAAGTAACTTCGCGCCTCCCTTCGCAGGGTGCGCGCTTATCCCTTGTCCTCCGCTATGCCTGTCGCGGTTGTCGCGCGCTATCACCTAGACATAGACGTTTGACGCAGGCGTCCGCAAGGGCGGTGAGGTCCTTCGTGTTCACCGGACACTACGCGCCCGCCCGCCCGTGGGAGAAAGGAGGCCGCATCTCGTCACGTAGGCAGCGACCCACAGCGCGGCCGTGACCGGCACCGTCCAAGCGGTGCGCCGCACCTCGTGCCGAAGCTACCGGAGCGCGCCCGGCAGGATGCTCAAGGAAAGGTCGTGGTTGCTGCGTAACGTCCAGCCCCGACCCGGGCCCGTCCCTGTCGCGGCGCTGCATAGTCATGCACCGCCACCCCTAGCGAACCATCATCCGGTCTTGCCGCGGTCATGGTGCGTAGCCCTGACCGCTCCTGCCGATGAGCGACCATGCGCCGAGAGGCAAGCTTCGTTTGCGTCGACACCGGCGAGGCGATGATCAAACTCATGATCGAGGGTCTTTCACAGGCGGCGGACAGTAGCCACGGAGGCGGAGGCGGGAGGCCGCTCTGGCTGGTGCTGCTAGCTGTCGCGTTCCTGGTCGTATCCTTCGTAGTCACGCTCGTCCGGAGCAGAAGGAAGTGAGCCATCTGGGTATCACTGTCGGGATCATCTTCCTCTTAGTTGGAGGCACTCTCGTGGTCAAGGCTGCGCCGATAGCGCGCGCTAATGACACGAAGGGTCCCGCCTGGTTACGCAACTACGGCTACCAGGCTTACGAGGGACGGACCAGTCCCTGGATGATGCGCATCATCGGCGCAGGATTCATCTGTTTCGGCGTCGCCTTCTTCTTCGCAAGTTGAGCAACGTCCTCACATGGCCCTGCGAGGAGCGCACCACCCGCAGGACTGAGCAGCGGCACTCGTGCCTCGCCGCCAGTGTCCGCTCTTGCCGCGCTCCGCGCGCCGGCGACGTCCGCCCCTGCCGAAGGTCGGACGATCGAGGGACTGCGTGGGAGGCTCACGCCAACGGCTGCGCAGGCCCACACGCGGGTAGGTGCAGTTCCGAGCAGCTCATGCGGAAGGATGATTACATGAAGCGACGAGGGTACAGCGGGCCTGAATTGGACAATCTGCAGAAGGTGGTTGGCCCGAGCCATCCGATCAGACTCGTCGCGCACGTCAGTAGAGGTCCCTGGTATGGCTTCAACGGAGTACAGGCGTTGATTCTCACTGACGAGGACTTGTACCGAGTCCAAGCCAGCGCGTTCGCGCTCAGGCGAGACCGGGTTTTAGAGCGGTTCCCGCGCGCAAGCCTTAGTGACGTGCGGTGGCGCGAACGCAGCGAGAAGGCAGGACGCATCTCTTTCGCTTTCGCCGGCAAAGCGAAGTCCTATGCGTCGAAGTGGGCTGAAGCGTCGGAAATGGCACAACTCCTCCAGGGCTGATGCTGGCGTCGGTGATCCTTCGGATCAGGCGAACCCTCGATCTCACGGTCATGCCGCGGAGCGCGTCACTGGCCGCCGAGCTCACGGTTGCGCTGCTCGACCCTGCTGAGCCGTGCGGCTTGTTGTCGCTGCTGCTGGCGGTCCCACTCATCGGGAGCTGGCATCCCCCACACGTGCCCGCAGTTGCCGCAGTGCAGCTCGCGGGGTCCTCGAGCGGCGGTGATCCCGAGCAGGGTGGACGCTCTTTGTACGCCGCGGCGATGAGGGCGCGTCTCATCCGTGTGACCGCAGTTGGGGCAACGCCAGTAGTCGCTCTCGTCCGCCACTCAACCATCATCGGGCTCGTCTGGTCCAACGTCCGCTCTTGCCTGCGGGCTCAGGCGGCTAACGCAACACCTCGTCCAGTGCTTCGGATGGTGTCCGAAAGCCGAGCGTCTGTCGAGGGCGGGTGTTGAGCTTGTCGGCGATGGCGTCGAAGTCGGCTTGGGTCAGTGTGCGGAAGTTCAGCGTTCTTGGGAGGTACTGGCGAAGCAGTCCGTTGGTGTTCTCGTTGCTGCCGCGCTGCCACGGCGATTTCGGGTCGCAGAAGTAGACCTGGACACCTGTCGCGACGGTGAACCTTGCGTGCAGGCTCATCTCGTTGCCCTGATCCCACGTCAGCGTTTTCGCCAGCGCCGCGGGCAGGGTCTGGATCTTGGCGGCGAGGGCGTCGACGACGAGCTCGGACTTGTGTCCCTCGGGCAGCGCGACGAGCATCACGAACCGGGTCGAGCGCTCGACCAGTGTCGCGACCGGGCTCATCCCGCGCCCAAAGACCAGGTCGCCTTCCCAGTGCCCGGGGACCGCGCGGTCCTCGACCTCTGCGGGCCGGTCACTGATCGTCAGCTCATGCAGCCGGTTCCCGCGACCATCAGGCAGGCGCTTGCCGGCCGGTCGGCGCATCGCCCGCCGGGTGCGCAGGTGCTGGGTCAGTTCCTTCTTCAGCGCGCCGCGGGACTGCACGAACAGTGAGCGGTTGATCGTCTCGTGCGACACCCGCATCTCCGGCTCGTCGGGGAACTGGCGGACCAGCCACCCGGCAACCTGCTCCGGGGAGAAGTCCTCCCGCAGTCTGTCCTGCACGACCGCCCGCAGCCGCGGATGGGCCGCCAGCTTGCACTGCTTAGGCCGGCACGCCGCCGCCCACGCCGCGGCGTCCGCGTCCAACGCGCGATCCGCGTCTCGGCCGCCTGCGCGCTCGACCTCGCGGCTCACCGTCGACGGGGCACGACCGAGCCCGGTGGCGATCGCCCGCAACGACAGCCCAGCAGCCAGACCGCGGGAGATCTCCTCCCGCTCGCCCAGACTCAGCCGCAACGGTGGGCGCGTGCGCGGCCTGGGCCGGATCCCTCCGCAGCGCTTGAGCAGATCACGCACCGTCGTTGGATGCCGCCGCATCTCCCGCGACAGCACCTTCACCGCCTGCCCCGAACGCCACCGCGACCACACCTCATCAACCTCAGCCGGCGTCAACGCTGTCCGCACCGCCACAACCACCACCCCTTCCTCGGCAGAGCCGATGATCAAGGAGTGTTGCGACGACCGCTAGAGACCGCCCCGCTATCGGTGCGGGCTTGACTAGGACGGCCAGGGCGGCCCCTGCCAACCAAGCTGCTCAAGCAGCGCCTCGAGGCCCCTCTGGAGAGCAGATGAGATGGCCTCATCCTCGAGCATCAGCGGCCAGGGACTCACGTGAGAGAGCTCGTAGACGTCAGGCGGGCCGTCAGGATCTCGGCCCAACTCCACCCGCACGGTCACGACTGTGGGCTGGTCGCTGCTCGTCTCGTCGTCCAGGGACATGCCGGTGAGACTTGCACGGAACGTCCGCTCTTGCCGCCGAGCTCGCGGGCGAGCGACCATGCCGCTCCGAGAGCAGGCGCACTGCTTCCTGCGGCACCGAAGCTCAGGAAGGTGAGGGCGGGCACAGTCGATTCCTCCCTAGTTGCAGGTAATCGAGTCAGCGCCGCCTACCCGCCCACCAAGCCCGAAGCTTCTCGCTCCTCGATGGCAACGGCTTGTAGTCGAGCTCGCTGCGGAGGACGCCTCGGGTCGCCCAGATACGCTCAGACTCCTCCAGACTCAGCCAATCGACAGCCCAGTCAGTAGCCAGATCAGTCGCGTATTCGGCAGTTGGCGCCCATAGTTCGTCGGCCACCATGCCGCTTGCATCGTTATCAAAATCGAATGCGAAGAACATCACCGCATCGCCCGACTGGCGGGTTGCGTAGATCCACCAGCCTTTCCATCGACCTTCTTGAACTTTGCCGAAGCGCTCAATCTGAAGCACGTCGCCCGCCGCCTAGAGTCGTCAGCCCGTCAATCGCTGTCACACTCTCTCAGGGCCAACACGACCAGCGTCGGGGCGCGCATAAAGCGCCGAGGCCAGTCCCTAGCTCCGAGCGCTCACCGCTCATGCCGCCGACGGAGCGCGTGGCGATGACCGCTCGTGCCGACGAGCGCGCCGGGACGGACGTGCGGTTGGCGCCGCGACGCCGGGGAAGTGATCTTGTGTGCGGACCTACTGGACCACGGGCGCGTTCGCAGTCCTCGCCCTCATCGGCCTCTACCTGTCCTTGCGCTTGACTGGAGCCGATGGAGCCGCTCGGCTCGTCCCCGTGCTTGCGGCTGCCGTCCCTGTGACTCTCGCTCTCCTCGCCGCACGACGGAGCGGCTCCCAGCGGTAGGCCCGCGTGTCCCCCGACCATGCCGAAGTGCGAAAGAGTTAGACGGGTATGAGGGGACCGTCCGTATCACTGGAGAGAACCGATGCCGCGACAAGATCAGCGGTCAACTTGGCGCCGCATGACGTCGATGGAGCGGGCCGCTTTCCTCGGCGCGATCCTCATAGGGTTGGCGGGTCTTGTGCTCGCGCTGCTTGGTCATGTCGCGGGAGGAGGCCTCCTTGGGTCCGCTGGGGTAGTCATCGCGTTGATCAACTTCCGGGTCTTGATGAGGTGACAGGAGGAGCTCGCCGCGAACTGTCACCGTCCCGCTCTAGCCGAGGGCTCGAGTTGCGGTGCCGCTTGAGGCGCGGCGGTCGCGTCGCCGCGATCAAGTAGCGGCAAGCCTCCACACATGCCACGGTCGGAGTGCGAGGCGCACGGCGAATACCTCATGGTCGTGCCGATGTGCACGAGGTGGGCTGAACACTGGTGCCTAGAGGCCCTGCCGGCGGCTCCACTCGCGACTGGCCGGCCTTAGGACCACCGGGACGACGATGGCGACCAGCACAGCGAGCGCGACGTACGCCAAAGGACTGTCGTCGATGCCTGCAGCGCCGAGCAGCAGCCCAAGTACTACCGCCGCCGCGAGCGCGCTTAGACAGCGCCGCTGACCTCCAGGCGACTGCCACGCCAAGCGCAACAGTTCGCTAGCTGGGGGTTTCTTGCGCTTCGCCACAACTACACCTCCTGCGTCACGTGCATGCCCGCCAGACGCTCGCTCATACCGCGAGGCGCGCTGTGTTGCCCATCATGCATGGCGGCCTGCAACAAGAGCGGCCCACTTGCGTGCCTCGTCCTCAGCCCGGGTCGTACGGCTTGAACTTGAGAACGTACTCACGGACGGACTGCCCATTGAACGGCATGTCCGGCCCGTAGCGCTCATACGCCCACCAGGCCATTACGCGCTCGGCGCCGAGCTCCTCGGCTTCAAAGTGAGCCTCAACTCGACGCCCGTGCCGCTCGGCTCCCATGGCACCGCATACGCACGCGCTCCCGGGTTCCTCTCCCGGCCAGCCAGAACAGAAGCGGTCAACTATCCGTCGCACCTGTTCGGCGTCCATGTGAGCGACGACTGCACGTACCTCCGCCTCGCTCTTGTCGAGACCGAGGCCGGTTAGGGAAGGGGGCAGATCGAGGACCCGAGCCTTCGTCAACACGTCGCCCTCGCACCCAGGCCGTCCGTTGCATGCACCCGACGGGTATCCCCGGACCGAGACGGCTCGCCGCAGCCCCAGAGTCGCGGTAAGCAATCGGCCCAGATGCACGGACATGCCGCGCCGACCGATCTGTTGGGTACGCAATCGGAACCAGGCACTGTCTCGACGTGGTCAGTGGGATGCACCGCCTGGCCTCAGGCGTGGAACCATCGGGCATGACTCGCCGTCCGACTGGCGTGAAGGTGTCGCTCGCTGCTCTCGTCGTCCTGCCGGTGCTCTCAGCGTGCTCTTCTACGCAGACGCCGCAGCCGACCTCGACCCCGACCAATCGTGAGACGTCTCGAAGCGCCGGGCAGGTGGGCGTCAGTTCGCTGGATCCGGATGCGATCACGAAGGCCGAGGCGGTGGCCCGCCAGACGATCGCAGAGCAAGGAGCTTCGGTCTCGAGCGCCACCGCCATAGAGCGTTCGGGCAGTGTGGAGCACTCGAACACGGGTCACCCGTGCACTTCGGGCCGCGAACTACAGATCAAACTTATCGGACGTTTCCCCCTTACCGTCACCACGGGTCACCCGGCTCCTTCGGGCAGCCTCCCGCCGGACGCGATGGTGCGAGCCATGGTCATCACCGCCGATGCGCAGTCGGGGCTGCCGTGCCTCGTCAGTGTCCAGACCGGCGGGAACGGCGAGCCCAGGCCCCTGGCGGGTAGCACGGTGCTGTCCGTGGGATAGCCCGGCCGAGCGCCCGCTCATGGCTCCCTTCTGTGTCAAGGGTGCCGTTGGGACTCACGCGAAGAGCGCTTGGACGGGAGGGGCGGCGGGGTCTGGTCGGGTGTCGATCGCG
Source organism: Motilibacter peucedani (assembly GCF_003634695.1). Classification (NCBI taxonomy): domain Bacteria; kingdom Bacillati; phylum Actinomycetota; class Actinomycetes; order Motilibacterales; family Motilibacteraceae; genus Motilibacter; species Motilibacter peucedani. The sequence continues at coordinate 45 of NZ_RBWV01000012.1, read as the reverse complement.
GGCGTAGCGTCGGGCGTGGTGGGTCCGGGAAGTGACTTGTCCGAA